>JAUSOT010000018.1 GCA_030656075.1 Candidatus Cloacimonadales bacterium | reverse complement strand
AAATAGCGGAAAGGGATTCTCTTCTCCCATTTTCTATAAAAAGGAAATGAGAAAAGGGAATTGGAAGAAATGTATAATTTACCCAGTGGAATCCTCAACTTGTTGAGGAGCAACTCTGTTGCTATTCCACAGGGTGAATGATGTAAAATAAAAAAATATCGACTGGTGGCGTCACAATTTGGTATTTTTGCGGATATGTATATAGAGGATGATTAAAATTGAAGATTTGAGAATGAAAAGGAGGTTATTATGCACGAACCGTAAATGAGAAGTTGGGAAGATGAGAAAATGGGATATTGAGAAGATTAGGCAATAATTTCGAAAATAAATTGCAGCTATGATAGGCTGCCAAAACCGTTAACCAAAACAAATCCACTAATCCGGTGCGAAAAAGGAGAAGAGATGAAAAGAATTCATATTATTGTGATAGTAATAACTCTTGTAATTGCTATATCCAATGAACTTTATTCTGAAAACTATAAAGTATTTGAAAAAGTACATTTGCAGCAATTGAAAGAATCTATCCAAAGTAATCAAGTTGACCTGGGTTTTCCGGAACCTCCAGAAGATGTGTATTTTTACCCTTTGGATGTTGAAATGGCAGGATATGCTTTTTTAGATACAGTTCTAATCAACCAATGGCAGGTACCAAACAATTTATTACAAAATATGTCAGATGAAGGATTGATTATTACTTGCTTGAATCTTCCTTTTCTACACGCAAAACGAGGTATTCCAGCAAGTAATTTCAATCCAGAATTAGACATCAAAATGGAATTCGCATTTGAAAATTTTAACGGATTTCAAGAATTGTTAAAAAGAGAAAATGTACATATCAAATTAATGAAATTATACGTTAACCCAGAATGTAGATTGGCTGAATTTAATTTGGAGACATATAATCTTTCGGATTTCTATAAATTGAGAATCGCTATCTTAGCAAGATTATTAGCTAAGGAAGAAACACTTAAAAGGTTTACAGAAGATGAAATGATCGAAATTTTAGATCGGACTTCATCTAGATGTTGGGAATCTGATAATTCAATATATGCAGGTTATGCAAATTGCCTGGCAGGACGAATAGCATATTTGATAGACTATGAGCCAATAACACATTTCTTTAGAGAAGAGGGTCTTACAGAAAATGATATATTTTCTTTAGAAATTTATAATCATTTAAGCAAATTAATTTTTATAGATTCATTAGAAATCTTATATGATGAAATAGCTCAAGGGAGGACAAAATGAAAAAAATATTTCTTTGCACCTTGATAATCATATCATTTGTCTCTGTGTATTCTTACGATGGAGTAGCGATATGGGGGCCATTGCTTAGACCTTTTCCAGATAGAATGAATTTAAGTGGAGACCTAAGCAATTTTGTTGAATTTTATATATATCCTGGATATGAAGATGAAAACTATGATGATGATACAGATTATAGTTTTGAAGAACAAAATGATACTGAAATAGACTCATATTATACTTCAACTCAAACTTACCATTGGGTTGAATTCTGGACTTTACAGGGAGAACAAATATCTATAACAATGTTTAACTCAAATTCGTTAACCGATTATGATATTGAGTTGCATGATGATACACAAAATAATATATTAGCCGATGGAGGTTATTTGGTAGCAGGAGAAGATGAAACAATCGATTATACCGCAACATACACAGGTCAATATTGGTTAATGGTGGGAGCGTAATTTCAGTAAACATGATCAGAAAATCACAATAAATGAATATTCCGCTGAATACGGAGCTTGTTGGTATTCCGGCACACCTGGAAATTATGCTTATCATTATTCTATTCCTTCCGAAAATTACTTTTTAATTCAGGATGAAATTGCATCGAGTTATGGTCCTTCTTATGTTGCCTGGATAGGATCATGTTACACAGCAGACATGTGGCGTCCTTGTTATTCAACAGCTCTACAATTTGATGGTCAGAATAATTTAATTAGGAACTATGATGAAACTGGTTGCTTATTTGAATATAATGTTTCATCGATACCGGATTCGGTCGTGAATAGTACTAACTGTATATCTGAGGAATTCTTTAACGATATCGGAGGTCCAATCGCTATCTATGCTACTTCAGCGGATGACTTTCCATATTTTACATATCGAATGGTTGAAGAATATATGGATTTGCAATTTGAAGATGACTATCATAAACTTGGCTATCTTACTAGGGAAAGCTGGGATAGAGTATCACAATGGTTCAATGTTAGAGCTATTAAAGAAATGTATATTGGATATACATTGTTTGGCGATCCCAGCATGGATGTGTGGTGCGCTGAAGCTGAACAGCTTGTGACCATCTATGATAGAGGAACACTTACATTTACAGCTTTAAATTCATCCGGAACTGAGGTGGATGCAGAGATTGTCGTAACCAACTCCTCCGGTTCGATCTTAGGAAAAGGAGCATCTCCTTATGTATATGAAGGAAAAATTGAGGCAACAGTTGTGATAACTTCAAATGCTCCGAATTACATCCAGGCTTCCAATACATGGTCAGAGCTGGAAGACTATTCAGGATTACCATATACAATGGATTTTGAAGATGGTATTGATTACAATTGGGAAATGCATTCAAGTAACAGTCATGGTAGAATTCTTGTAACAGATCAATATACCCCACACAGTGGATCGATGCATTTAACAATGGATAGTGATACTACTTCCACATATGTGACAAATGAAGCCTGGCTGCACTTGAATCTTGAAGATGAAAGCAGAGTAATATGCGTATTCTGGTGGAAAGAATTTAGCGACGAAACTCATACAACAGATGGTGTATATTTCTCTGATGATGGTGGAACCAATTTCACAAAAGTATATTCATTAACCGGAGGAACAACAAGCTGGCAGGACATAGAACTTGATGTTGATGCATTATGTACATACTACAGTCTGGATTTTACAGATGATTTTGTGATAAAATTCCAGCAATATGATGATAACCCGATACCTGGAGATGGTTTTGCATTTGATGACATATCTGTTTATTCGGATTATGCAACCTTACCATACTCGATGGATTTTAACAGTAATCTAGATCATTATTGGGAAACGGAATCCAGTAACCAACATGGTAGAATTCAAATTACAGGTGTCAATTCTCCTTATGAAGGACGTGGGCATCTCACCATGGATACAGATGCTACTTTACAATGGAACACAAATAAAGCAATGCTTTATCTCAATCTTTCTCAGTATAATCATCCGGAAATGTCATTTTGGTGGAAAGAATTCACAGATGACACACACACAACTGATGGTGTGTATTTTTCTGATGATGCAGGAGCAAATTTTACAAAGGTATATTCATTGACCGGAGGTTCGACAACTTACCAAGAGATAGAGCTGGATATTGAAGACTTAGCATCTACATACAGCCTTGATTTAACTGCCCATTTTGTCATCAAATTCCAGCAATATGATGATAATCCAATAAGCGGTTATCTTGATAATGATGGATTTGCCTTCGATGATTTGAATGTTGTCGAAACTGGCGGTGGCTTAGATAATTCATCATCAGAAGATCTTATTGCCATAAAAGAAAGTTTAAACAATTTTCCGAATCCCTTTAATCCATCAACTACTATTTCCTTTTCCGTGTACGATGAGAAAGAAGTATCTTTAAGCATTTTTAATATGAAAGGCCAAAAAGTAAAAACACTTCTTGAAAACGAACTCAAATCAGGAGATATTAGCTTGGAATGGAAAGGTGATGATGATAATGGCAAGATTGTGAGTTCAGGTATTTACTTCTATAAGTTGAGAATTGATGGAAAAACAATTAAGTCGAATAAATGTCTTTTACTTAAGTAACTTTTTTAGTTACATAGAGCCAGCGAGAAATTGCTGGCTCTTTATTTTATAGACAATCAAAGTTGTGCTGTTAGTTCGGATCTTCGAAGATATTATTATGAAAGTACATAAGTATTAAAATATTTAATAATTAGGTTTAAATTCTAAATTTGTTGCCATAAAATAAAAAATTATAGCACACTAGAAGGAGCTTGGATGAAATTAATATTAAATTGGGGTATTAAGACTAATATGATCAAGTATCTGCGAAAAACATTGATAGTATTAGATTTACTTCAAGGGAAAAAAGTTAAAACAATATGCTTTTATCCTTCAAAACCAATATCATATGACATTATGTATTGGATTTGTTTGATTAATAAATATAAAGTTATTAATGATTTGGAAAAACCAGCTGATATTTATATGTATTGGGAAGATGACACATATCATAGTTCAGAATTAATGCAAAAATATCGAGGTGATTGGGTTAATCTCGATTGCATCGACATCAGTAAATCGAAAATTTCATCTGTTTTTCAAAAGGTATTCGGTTATGATATCCAAATAGATCCCTTAAAATATGATGGTTACTGTGTTCAAAAGAATGACCTGAATGCCAAACATGATGGAAAAATTCTAAAATGTCCGATTGAGGAAATCAATCCTGATTCTATATATCAGAAACTCATCAACAATCAGAAAAATGAGAATTTGGTAGTTGATATCCGAGTTCCTATTTTCAAAGACTTTATTCCATTTGTTTACCTGAAATATCGGAATATTAATCATCGTTTTCTAAATACAAATGATCTTGCTGTGATTAAACCAACTCATGAAATTCTAAATCAGTTTGAGATTGCTAAATTAATTAAATTTTGTAATGAGATCAGAATGGATTATGGCGAACTCGATGTATTAAGAGATAACGAAGATGGACAAATTTATGTAGTTGATGCTAACCACTGTCCATCAGGACCTCCCAATCATCTGTCATTCTTATCGAAATTTAAAAGTTTAATAAAACTATCCAAAAGTTTTGATAAAGTTTTTGGGCGAGTCTAGTCTTAGACTATCTATTCTCCTGTGCGAAATGAGAATAAAGCAAGAAGCTCCGTATATTTCTATCAGTTGGTGATGAAATGAAAAAGACGTCATCGGGAAAAGGCTAAATCTCATCTCCGCCATAATTACTGATATTTTTTTTCTGGCTCTTTTTGTTACTTCCTATTTTTGGTTTAAATAATGCATAAAAGTTTATAGTAAGAAATTTATCATAAGGAAGGGAAATATGAGAGTAAGAATTTTAGTTGGTTTTCTTTTTGTAGTTTTGAATTTATTTGGAGCCTATCTCACCGACATTCCGCACACTATCACGCAACCTGACGGAGGAGTTTATAACTTTTTTGTTTCGGGCGATGAATTTCATAACTGGCTGCACGATGCCGATAATTTCACGATCATGCAGCATCCGGAAACCGGATATTTTGTTTATGCCGAGTTAATTGAAGGTGAATTAGTTCCTTCTGAATATATAGCCGGCAGAGTAAATCCCGCTTCTGTAGGACTTATACCCGGCGTAAATGCGCATCCAGCTAATTTTGAGCGCCGCGTGGAAGAATTCCAGCAGATCCTTGCAGAAAGAAGAACCAGAGTGAACACGATCGGTGAATTAAACAATCTGGTGGTCTTCATCCGTTTTGCCGATCAGGCTGAATTTACTGAAACTCTTACACAATATAATAGTATGTTCAATGCGGAAGACCAAAATTCCATGTATCAATATTTTGATGAAGTTTCCGATGAGCAGCTTAATATCACTTCCTATTTTTATCCGGAACCGAACGGAAATCTGATCGTATCGTATCAAAGTCCCAATCCGCGCTGCTACTACCTGGTTTATAATGCCATCACCAATCCAACCGGTTATCAAACAGATGAAGAACGCACTCAAAGAGAACACGAACTACTGCAGGCTGCTGTTCAGTTCGTAGAACCGCAAATTCCAACCGATCTTGATCTGGATAATGATGATGACGGAAAAGTAGATAATATTTGTTTCATCGTCAAAGGCGGGACAGGAGCCTGGGCTGACCTGCTCTGGCCGCACATGTGGGTCTTGTATTCAATTGATGTTTATATTCATGGCGTACAGGTTTGGACATATAATTTCCAATTGAGCGAAAGTTTGAACAGCAGTGGTGTTGGGGTTCTCTGTCATGAGATGTTCCATTCACTGGGTTCACCGGATCTTTATCATTATACTGGTAATGGAATATCCCCCACCGGCAGTTGGGATCTGATGTGTTCAAACACCAATCCACCTCAGCATACAACCACTTGGATGAAATATAAATACGGACTCTGGTTCAATGAAGTTCCGGAGATTAACACTACGGGAACATATTCTTTGGAACCTGTTGCTGATTCACCTTATAGTTGCTACAAAATTCCCTCTCCCAATTCCACCACAGAATTTTTCATGGTGGAATATCGACGCAGAACAGGAATCTTCGAACCCAGCCTTCCAGGCGATGGTCTTATTATTTATCGAATAGATACCAATGAAAACGGCAATGCTTCTGGACCACCGGATGAAGTGTATGTTTTTCGCCCGGATGGTGATCTGAACAATAACGGCAGTATAAACCTGGCTAATTTTTCGGCTGATACTGGCAGAACTATGTTCAATGATAACACAAATCCCGCTTGCTTTTTGCAATGGGGTGATCCGGGAGGAATATTCATCAGCGATATCGGCTATGTAGGAGATACAATCGAGTTTACTCTTCAAACCGGTATGGTTGCCATGTTCGACAGCAATATTCAAACTGGCCCCGCCTGTCTGGGAGTTCAATTCCAAAATACATCCTATCCAAACACCGGGATCGAACTTTTTATGTGGGATCTGGATGGAGACGGCACTATCGACAGTTACGAAGAAAATCCCTATTTCCTCTATGAAGAAATTGGTTCTTATGATGTGACTCTAACCATTTTCAGCAACACGGAAAATGCAACTGTAACCGAAGAAAATTATATCACTGTTACCGATGTTTCCAATATTTCCGGCAATGTTTCTGGTATTTGGAAAGAGAATTTGAGTCCTTACACGATAACAGATGACGTCGTGGTGAACGAAGCTGATGAACTGGAAATCGAGCCGGGTGTGGAAACCATCATCAACAACGACAGCCAGATCACGATTTTTGGGAAAATAACTGCTCAGGGAACTCCGGAAGATAATATCATTTTTACTTCTGATAATGAATGGAAAGGCATCCGAATCTCAGATTCACAGGAAGAAAATGTTATCTCATTTTGCCAAATCTCAAAAGCAGATTATGCTGCTATCCTGGTCGAGATAAATTCAAATGTTGATATTTATGATAATATTATTTTTGAAAACACAAGCAGTGCGCTGGGAGCTGCGATCGAGATAAGTTCTTCCGATAATGTGGATATCGTGCGCAATCTCATCACCAATAATTCTAACGCGAGCGTTACCGGCGGGATTGAATGTATTTCTTCCAGTCCGCTAATTTCTAATAATATCATAGTCAATAATGATGGCGGCTTTGCCGGAGCGGTCAGCCTGAAAACCAATTCGGCACCGCTAATAATTAATAATACAATAGCCAACAACGATGCTGCCAATGGTGCAATTTTTGTTTTCAATTCTGCACCTGAGATCATGAATTCGATCATCTTGAACGATGGTGAACTATTCAATATGATCAACGGCACGGTTGATGTTAGTTATTCCTGTTTATCAGAAACTTTTACTGGAACGGGTAACATCTCCGATGATCCGCTTTTTTACGATCCAACAACCGGAAATGGTTCCGCTTTCAATGGCTTGGAAGCAAACTGGATGCTGCAAGCAGGTTCTCCCTGTATCGATGCCGGTAATCCTGATCCCAGCTTCAATGATATCGATGGTTCGAGAAATGACCTGGGAGCCTACGGCGGACCAAACAGTATGGAACCGACCGGTTCAGAAGATTATGAGATTATACAATCAACTATAAACACATTATCAGTTTATCCTAATCCGTTTAATCCTTCTACAACGATATCATTTAATTTATCCACAGAGATCACGGAGAACACGGAGTTGGTGATTTACAATCTGAAAGGCCAGAAAGTGAAATCTTTTTCAAATCTCCAAATCACCCAATCACCAAATCACCAAATTGCCTGGAACGGAACTGATAACAATCATAAATCTGTTTCCAGCGGCATTTATTTCGTGCGTCTCAAATCCGGTTCGGCAAATTTGAACAAGAAAGTATTGCTATTGAAATAAGTCCATTTTGAGTTTCGACTCGTCCATTCTTCATAGTATTTATTACGAAGGATGTATAAGCTTACGACGAGTCGAAGCGATATTCGTGAATTTGAAGTCTGGTTTCAAAGTCAGTTCTCTCTACGCTTTGTTCTGGCATCCAAGCCCCGGCTTGTAAACCAGAGAATATTTATCAGACAATTTCGTGTTCTTAGTGGCTTAGTGTCTTTGTGGCAAAATATCTGCGTTCATCCGCAGTTCAATTCTTATTCATTAAAATTTCTTGCCCAAAAATCCCGAAGCTTTTTTTTGGCTGTGATAAATAATTAGAATTTAAGGAGAAAGATATGGCTTATAATTTAAGAAATCGTAACTTTTTAAAACTATTGGATTTCACCCCCAAAGAAATTATTTTTTTGCTCGATTTGTCAGCCGATTTGAAGAAAGCAAAATATGCAGGTACAGAGCAGCAAAAACTCGTTGGCAAAAACATTGCCCTCATCTTTGAAAAAGCCTCCACCCGAACCCGCTGCGCCTTCGAAGTGGCAGCTTTGGATCAAGGTGCGCACGTCACATATCTGGGACCATCCGGCAGCCAGATCGGAGCTAAAGAAACGATGAAAGATACGGCTCGCGTGCTGGGCAGAATGTACGACGGCATCGAATATCGCGGCTTTGGACAGGATATTGTGGAAGAACTGGGCAAATATGCTGGAGTTCCGGTTTGGAATGGACTCACTACCGAATTTCATCCCACCCAGATCTTAGCAGATTTTCTCACCGCCAAAGAACACCTGAAGAAACCTTTTAAAGAAATGGTGTTCGTGTATGTGGGTGACGGCAGGAACAACATGGGCAACAGTCTGCTGGTGGGCGGAGTCAAACTTGGCATGGATATTCGCCTTGTTGCTCCCAAAGAAGTTCAGCCAGTTAGAGAATTAATTGAGACTTGCCAGGAAATCGCTAAAACAACTGGAGCAAAAATCACAGTTACGGATAATATCGACGCAGGTGTGAAAGATGCTGACGTGATCTACACTGATGTCTGGGTTTCTATGGGAGAACCGGCAGAAGTGTGGGAACAGCGTGTGAAGCTTCTAAAACCTTACCAGGTTAATGCCGAAATGATGCGGAAAACCGGCAAATCTAAAACAATTTTTATGCATTGTCTTCCTTCCTTCCACAATACCGAAACCAAAGTTGGCAAAGAGATTTTTGAGAAATTCGGCATTCCTGAAATGGAGGTTACCGACGAAGTTTTTGAAAGCGAAGCTTCTGTGGTTTTCGATGAAGCAGAAAACAGGATGCATACGATCAAAGCTGTGATGGTTGCCACTCTTGGTGATTAAAATAAAAGTGTAAGACTTGCTCTCTTTTAATATGAAAAATAATCTTCTTATCATCTTTCTTTTTCTCTGTTTTTCACTTTCTGCCCAGGTATTTAAGGTAGATAAAAAGGAATTTCTATTAACGGTTTCTACGGCTCTGGCTGCCGATCTTTCCAATAATTACGTAGATCGAAAATTGATCGACAAACCATCTGTAGCGGAGCTTTCCAAACTTGATAAAGATGACGTGATTTTCTTCGATCGAATTGCCTTTCAGCCCTATTCTAAAAAGTTAAAAGACTGGAGCGATTATGCAGCTTATTTCACACTTGGAGCTACAGCCTGGATCGCTTTCGATGAACAATACTGGCTGGATAATTTGATGGTTTTCAGCGAAGTGATGATTGTGCAGAGTGCACTGACAAAGTGGACAAAAACACTGATTCAACGTTATCGTCCATTTGCCTATCAGGATGATGTTTCCATCGAAAAAAAGCAGGAACGCAACAGCCAACATTCTTTTTATTCCATGCACAGTTCCACCACCTTTGCTGCTGCCACTTTTGGATATTATTATTACAGCCAAATGTATGGAAGAAATCTTCCGGCAGCCTTGCTTTTGTACCTTCCTGCCACTGCTACAGCAGTGTTGCGGGTCGCTTCTGCCAATCACTTCCCATCCGATGTGGTTTTTGGCGCAATTGCCGGAATTTCAGTCAGTTACTTCATTTGCAAGCTTCACAGATCGGATAAAATATTCGTAAATTTTGGTTTGAATTCTTTTAATCTGGAATATAGATTCTGACCCGGAAAGCTGCATTTATACAAAACTCAAACATTCCCAAGACAAACCTGGGAATGAGATCATTTAAAGATAATAATCTGGTTACGAAGTTTGTCTTCGTAACTAAAAAAACTTGCTGAATTTCTACAATAGACCTTAAAATTTATAGAAATTACTTTTTATTCTTTTCCTTCTGTCTGGTTCGACAGATATGTTCCACTTCCCGGAAGGCAACTTTTCCGTTTCCCATGATTGGAATATCTTCGATCACGTAAAATTCCTTGGGAACGGCGATGGCCGGTAATTCTCTGGCTAACTGCTTCAGAACATGTTTTTTATCGAATTCACCTGTGGCAACCGCAGCCACTACTTCAGCGCCTTTGGTGGGATTCGGCACATCCACCACGCAGCATTGAATGCCTTCCGGCAAAAGATTACTGAGGGCTTCTGCCACTCGCACCAAAGAAACCATTTCTCCGCCGACTTTTACGAAACGTTTCAATCTTCCCCGATGCCAGAGAAAACCGTCTTCGTCCATCATTCCCAGATCACCGGTGTCGTACCATCCGTTATGAACATGCAGCGAAGTTTCCTCGATATCACCCAGATAACCTTTCATCACCAGGTCGCCTTTCACCATGATCTTGCCTTCTTCTCCGGCAGATATCTCTTCATCCGTTTCATGATCGATGATCTTAACTTTCACGCCAGAGATGGGTCGTCCGATGCTTCCCGGCTTGTTATGATCGGGCTGATTTACCGAAACGACCGGACTGGTTTCAGTTGCTCCGTATCCTTCCAGGATCGTGATGCCATGAATTTGTTCATAACTTTCTCGTAATTTACTTCCCAGTTTATCTGCTCCTGCAATTGCAACTCTAATGCTGTCCAAATCTCCATTAACCGCTTTTTTCAAATAGCCGTGAAAGAAAGTAGGAGTTCCGATCAAAATTGAAATTTTGTATTTTTTAATGGTATCGACGATTGTTTTATAATCTAAAGGATTTGCATGAGTAATGATTGAGCTTCCCAGATAGAAAGGCAGCCAGAAATTGGTGGTGAGCCCAAAAACGTGGAACAAGGGGAGCGTTCCGGCAAAAATATCTTGATGAGTAACTTCGATCCAATTGGGAATAGCGTTCAAATTGTGAGCAATATTTTTATGGGAAAGCTGCACGGCTTTTGGTTCTTTCTCGCTACCGCTGGTGAAGAGAATCACACTGGTTTCATCTTCGTCGCCATGACGGACATATGACTGCAAAGCTCTGGATGGCATTTTTGATCTGAAGGCTGCCAACAGCTTTTCACTCAAGGTGATACCCGGCATCAATTCTTCCAGGTAAACCATGCCTTCCGCATGAGCGCATTTTATTTTGCTGCACAATTTTTTACTGGCAATGATCTCGACGAAACTGCATTTTTCCTGAGCATAAAGGCAATTTTCATAAGCGCCGGTGGAATAATTTATCATCACCGGGATTTTCCCTGCCATCAAAGCTCCCAGCACCGACAACATGCAACCGGCAGAAGTGGGAACCATGATGCCGATATATTTACCATTGTATTTACTGAATTTTTTTGATAATATCAAAGCAGCGATCAACGCTTTCCCATAGGTGATATCGCTTCCTGTTGCCTGGTCGTACATTGCTATTTTGGAAGAATACCTTTTGGCGGACCGAACGAAATATTCCTGTAATTGCATACACTTCACTTCAACTTATATTGGCATTATCTTTACTTTGATTGATAATTTTGTGCCAAAGTTTTTCTGATTTTCAAGCTAAAATAATTATTCACAGAATCAGTATTAAATAGACGTAGTTAGAAAAATTTATAAAGTAAGTGAGTTTAATAAAAAATATTTGACACGATTTGTTTGATTTTGTTTTTTCGAAAGGTATTCGGAGAGATAAGTTTAGAGCATTGATTCATTTTGTGATTGCAGGATTAGATGTGATGTTAACCGGATTTTAACGAAGGGGCAAACCATGAAAACGAGATTTTTAATCTATTGTTTAATGTTTTCTGCGATTTTATCTTCCAGGTCAAACAGGGCAATCGGTATAAAATCCGCTCTGGGAGTCAATCACATAAAAATAAGTTGACAGCATATATTTCATTTGAAAAGAAATTATTTATGATAAATGAGGCTTTTAAAAGAAATGAGTCAATGGCAAAAGGAGTTTTAAAATGCCTATAATTTCAATGTTTTATGGGATACTTGTCGCAATTTATTATGAAGATTCCGGACGTCATAATAATCCACATATTCACGTACGTTATCAAGGGAAGAAAGCTTCAATTTCTATCGATGACGGAACCGTGCTGGCCGGAGATTTCCCGGCAAAACAACTCCGCCTGGTTCTTGCCTGGATTGACATTCACAAAGATGAGCTTATGGCTGATTGGGAATTAGCGGTGTCCGGAGAAGAACCTTTCCGCATTGCCCCATTACAATAATTAGAGAGGAATTCATGGATAAGTTATTAGATGTTGTAAATGTTGAACCGCGCAAGGATAATACGCTGTTGCTTGTTTTCGAAAACCAGGAGAAACGACTGTTTGATATAACGCCGTATTTAGATAAAAAGCCTTTTACTAAGCTTAAGGATCCACTTCTATTTATGAAGGCAACGGTTGCCTTTGGTACTGTTGTGTGGCCGGGAAATATTGATATTGCACCGGAAACGCTTTGGGATTATTCCAAACCCCCGCTTCACGCTGTTAAACAGGAAGAAATACTCCTTTGACAAAAGTAAAGGTGTGAGAACTATCATGTGGAATTGGATTGAACTTGACTCGCAACGAAGTGTGAGTTCAAAAACAAGCGGGATGAAGTCCAGTCTGCTATGGAGCAGACTCCAAATGAGGAAAACAAAATGAAAAAGATTATTTGTATTACAATCGCGTTTCTATTATTCTCCTTTATTAATTTAATGGGAGACATATGGGAACCAACTGGTTTTTTAAACCAGGGCCGTTCTCAATTTTCTTCAGTTGGATTAAATGATGACAGAGTCTTGGTTGCTGGTGGTTCTAATTCTGGACCATTGTCTTCTTGCGAAATCTATGATCCAAATACAGGCCAATGGACAACAACTGATTCTATGAATTACGCTCGGACCAATTTTAGTCTAACAAAGTTATCCAATGGAATGGTCTTAGCAATAGGTGGATTTGGTTATGATACCGCCGGACAAACTGGAGAAATTTTCGACCCAACTACCGAGACTTGGGGCGAATTAATGACGTTAAACTATTCTCGTTACCATCATGCTTCTGTTCTGCTCCAGAATGGAAAAGTACTAATCGTTGGTGGTGATTCTTACAACGATTATCAGGGATGTGAAATATATGATCCTGGCACTGAAATGTTTACTTTAACGGGTTTCTGTATTTATCCCAAATTTGATCATACATTAGAATTACTTCCCTCCAATGGATACGTAATGGCTATTGCCGGCGGAAGTTCTATTTTTGACAAAGTAGAACTTTACGACGTCAATACTGAAACATGGTCTGAACTTGCAACCTTATCTGACTCAAGAGATTTGCACACTTCTCAGATATTACCCAATGGAAATGTTATAGTTATAGGTGGGTCCGGTTACAACGGATCACCACAATTCATTTCATCTTGCGAAATCTATGATTTCGCAACAGAACAATGGACATTCGCCGATTCTCTAGAAATAGGTCGCACTGGTCACTGCTCCAAATCATTGCTGAACAACAAAATCCTAGCAATGTGTGGATTGTCAGACGAAATAGGAACCGACCTTACTTGCGAAAGCTATGATCCAGAAACAAATGAATGGGAAAACGCACCCTCAACTTATTACCCATACTCAAGCTTCTCTACTGAAATACTTTTTGATGAACGAGTCTTGGCTATCAGAAGTTGGTGTGAAATCTACACATGGAACTACATGCCAATTGCACTACTTCAAGGTCCAACCTCAGGAAATATCGGAGAAGAATTAAATTTCGCGATTGTTGCGACCGATCCTGACGGAGATTCTGTCTCAGTCCGCATTGACTGGGGTGACGATGAATTCTCTCAATGGACAGGGCTTGAACCTTCTGGAGCTACTTTTGAACTTTCTCATTCCTATACTCAGTATGGGCAATATGAGATTCGCGCTCAAGTAGCTGACCAGTGGTATTTCCAAAACGAATTATGTCACAATTCAATTTCCGAATGGGGAAACCCTCTTATCGTGAACATCACTGGGATTCCGATTATAACTACACTAACAGAATTTCTGGATTTCGGATTTGTTTACATCGGGGAAGATAGTACGCTGACAATTACCATTTCCAATTCTGGAAATGGAATCTTGGAAGCTGAACTTTCAACCGGTACAAATGAATTCTCTGTTTACCCCGAAAATTTCAATTTGGAGCCGGAAGACAGTTTGGAGATCGAAGTTACTTTTACTCCAATTTATGAAGGTGTCATTATAGATACTCTAATAATTTCAAGTAATGACCCCGAAAACCCGGAAATAGAAGTTTTTCTGACAGGGGAAGGAGTGATTCAGGTTTCCGCAGACAATAACCAATTACCAACAGCAAAATACGATCTGTGCAACTACCCCAATCCTTTCAATCCAACTACAGAAATCAGATTTCAGATTTCAGACTTCAGCGAAATAGAATCCGCAGAAATTGCAATCTACAATCTGAAGGGACAGAAAGTGAAAACGTTCACGTTCCCAAACGGGAGTTTAGGAACGAGTGAACGGAGTGTTGCCTGGGACGGCACCGATGATTCCGGGAAACCCGTATCCTCTGGTATCTACTTTGCCAGGTTGAAAGCAGGGAAAATTGAACTAAGTAGGAAAATGCTTTTGATGAAATAAAAAAGCCAAATTAGTGCTTGAAATTGCGAGATTATTCGCATTCAAGCAGTAATGATATTCAAAGCAAATTGCTCAATTCATGTATAATATTATTATAGAAAGAATTAAAATAACTAAAATTGTTTGGAATGTATCTTGCAAACTATAATAAAAAAAACGGAGGTTTTTATGAATAGATTTTGGTTTATTATATTAATAATTGCGACAGCTATTCCGCTCTTTGCCTTCCCTCAAAACGAAGAAACTGCCAGAAATGCGGCAGAGAATTTCTTGAATATAATGATCGATGACTTCCAGATGGAAGCAGCTTATGTGGTACAGGAAAGAGGTGAAAATCAGTATTTTGTTTTCAATCTTTCACCGGATGGATTCGTGGCGGTTGCTGCTGATAATGATATCACTCCAATTGTATCTTATTCTTTTCATCAAAGATTGGAAAATGGATTTTTAGCTGAAAACCTGCTGCATGTGATGCTTTCCACCGATCTGGAGATGAGAAAAGAATATTACATTTCCAACCCGGAAGCTGCCAATGAAAATCACCAACTCTGGAAAAATCTGATCAGCGGCAGATATCGCGACGAACTCAGATTCCAGCAGTGGCCGGCTTCCGGCAGCACAATTACAGACGGCTGGGTGGAAACACAATGGACCCAGAGTGGTGTTTTCAATATGATGTGCCCACTGGATAATAGTGGCGCCAGATCTGTAGTTGGCTGCGTAGCAACTGCCATGGCCATGATCATGGATTATCACGCATATATCGGCAATCCCGTCTTCACCGATGCCGACGATTATTCTTCAGGATGGTGGAATCCGATGTACATCGATGATGATTGGGAAGAGCGTGATTTTCCGCCTTTCCCGGAATTGAACGACTATTTGCAGGACGTTGCTGCTCATTATGCAGCCGGGATTCCATTAACTGAAACCGACAAAGCTGCGCTCAATTTTGCCTGCGGTGTTTCGGTGGAAATGGGCTACAGTTCTACCGGTTCCGGTGCCTGGACAGAAGACGTAGCCTCTGCCCTTGTGAATAAATTTGATTATGACAGCGCAATATATATCGAGAATAACGGAAACTCTTTTTATGATGTTTTAATTGAAGATATCCAAGCGATGCGTCCAACCGAATTAACGATTTATCAAGCTGAATTTGAGGGTGGCCATGCCATAATCTGTGACGGTTATAACACAAATGATTTTTATCATCTCAACTTTGGATGGGGAACTTCTAATAATTCTTGCTGGTACTTGCTTCCGCAGGGAATGCCTTCCGGATATTGTATAATCACTGGTTCTGCAGTGAACATCGAAGGCGGGGAAGTGCCTATTGCTGTGCAGGGTGATGTGAATGTGAACGGAGTATCACCGGAAGGCACATATATTACTTTCGACGGACCAAGATTCTATGAATGCATCGTTAATGACGCTTCCGGTAATTTTGAAGTTCCTGCCGTGGTTTCCGGAACTTATACCGTTACGGCTATCTTGGATGAAAGAGCTTATTTCCAATGCCAGGAAGGAATCATTATCGATGAAAATAATCATTTTGTGCAGATCGATCTCGGAGAGTTTGAGCAATTTACCGGCACGGTGACTGCTCCCATTTCGGCTGAGAATGCTACGATCACCTTGTTATTGAACGGTGAACCTGCCTATCAGGGAATCACCGACGCTGACGGAAATTACTCGATTCCGGAAGTTCTGCCGGGAACTTATTTTGCTACAGCCAGCCTGGCAGGAAATTATTTCACTTCCAAATCTGTGGAAGTTACGCTGGAAGATCAAACCGAAGATTTTGAACTCCTGGAATATCCGGGAAATATGTCTCTTTCTCCTGCCGGAACAAATGCAGATATTTGGAACTTAATTCCTAATTATACGATCAGTTGTGCCATCAAATTAACAACCGATGAGATGTGTGACCTGGGAAATGATGTGATTTCCGGGGTGCGTTTCAAATCTCCCATCAACGATGATGAAGGTGAACTCTTTGCTCAGGTTTGGCTCGGAAATGTGCTGCTAAGCGAAACAGAGATCATAGCTTTTTCTGCTGGAGATTGGCTGGATATCGATTTGAATTCTTTTGTCCCGATAGAGCCTGATCAGGAATATTATATCGGTTATAAAATCTTTTCTGAAACCGGTGCAATGGTTTATCGGGATGCAGGTCCGCGCATCGCCGGGAAAGGAGCTTTTTTCAGGAATGGAAACTGGATCGAACTGGCAACCAACAACGATTTCAACTTCTGCATCGAAGCTAAAGTTATCACCCAGGAATTCGGTTCGATCAGCGGTTTGGTTGAACTTTCCGGAGGAAACGGCAATTTGCAGGATGCCTTGGTTCGAGCTGGAAAATATACGATCCATCCTGATGAGAATGGAAATTATCTCCTTGATTTGAAAGCCGGAATGTACGATCTTTCCGCCGAACTTCTCAATTATGAACCCGATTATTTGAGCGATGTGAATGTAACTACAAATCA
>JAUSOT010000014.1 GCA_030656075.1 Candidatus Cloacimonadales bacterium | reverse complement strand
TTCATCAAGATCATTTTCCTGGTTGATGAAAAGTTCTTACTTCTCAATTTATAGAAGTAAATTCCACTGGAAACGGGTTTTCCTGAATTGTCTGTTCCGTTCCAAACTACAGAATGCTGACCGGCTGAAAGCTGATCGCTGACAAGTTGTTTAATGCTTTCACCTTTCACATTGTAAACTTCCAGAATTACCTGGCTGTCTTCTTTCAAAGAGAAAGCAATTGTGGTGGTCGGGTTGAAAGGATTTGGATAATTGCCGGAAAGCTCTGTAACCGAAATCAGATTGTTCTCCACTCCTGTACCGGTGTAAGTGAATTCTACTACCACAATCTCAGATTCACCCAGATCGTAAACAGCTGAAATACCAAATGCATAAAGCTGTCCATTTATCAGATATGTGTATTGCCATTCAGTACTTGCGGTAGTTCCGATAGGCGTAGTCATATCATCCAGGAAGACGTTGTATCCAATAAGTACTGCACCGGGATATGGTTCGGGTGGATCCCAGGTAATTAATCCCGTAAAGGGATCTACTATAAGATTCTGAGGTGGATTAAAAACAGGAATCCATATTAGATTGATACCATCGATCGTCGTGATACTACCGGCTGTAACTTCGATCGTAATCCCAGATACTGTGGTGTAATATTCCAAACTTACCTCTATATCATAAGTTCCAGCAGGCAATGATATGGAGAAATTTCCATTAATATCAGGATTACATATATAAGTGCCAGCAGAAACTAAAACTTCCTCTATATTACCTACACCGCCAACTAACGTTACTGTACCTTCAATTGTCCCGGTTTCTGCAGCCGGTCCCAGCGTTCCATCAAAATTGATATTCTGGGCAATAATATCGCTGCTTCCATTCCGGTCATCTTCCCAGGCTGCAATGAACTGGTTTTGCGCAAATTGGCTTGCCTCGCTATGAACTTTGGAAGATAAAACAGAACACATTGTAACAGCATCACCTGGCCAGACGAAATTTCCATCGGAATCCAGTCTCATTGCTTTCACGTATTCATTCACAGCATCGGCAAATTCTTCATAAATAATGATCACATCGTCTTCAGCAGCACGCACAGCAAAAGGAAGAACATATAGAGCTGAAACCGGAATGATATTCTGTCCGTTCGCACTCCATAATAATGCACCACCGGCATCGAGTTTTTGTCCTGTAATGCCATGATTATTCTGGTCACCATCTGTTTGTGACCAGTAGATTGTTAACTCATTGGATACAGCATTATATACAGATTCCGGGTAGAAATTTTGACGATTCGTTTCAGTGGAAAGCTGAACGCCATTGGCTGTGAAGGCAACCGATCCGTCTGCATTCACATGCTGCGTAAAGGGATAGGAAATTGTACCGCCACCCCGGCTGTCATGCCAGGTGATGAAACAACCGTTATTCTCATCAGAAATAATATTGAAAACTTGAGTCCAGGCGGTGATGCCTCCGGCATTGGAAACAACGGTTGGAGTTGCCCAAACAGCATTTCCATCAGTATCATATTTCTGCATGAAGCAATGTCTGGTTGGCGCCCAGGCCGGGCCGGAATCATCGAAGTATTTCACCAGAATTTCATCATTATCAACGGTAAATGGCTGCGGCCAGGAAATCGTATTAACACTGCTGATCGTGATACCTGTGGTTCCCCAAAGTAAAGTCCCATCAGGAGCGATCTTTTGTAAAATGCTGATCGTTTCTGCCTGCCAGGCAACAACGATATTGCCGGTTGAAGTAACTGCCAACTTGGGCGAAACATCGAAAGCTGTTGTGTTGGAAAGTTCCAGACCATCCGAGCCCCAGACGAAAGTTCCGTCGGGAGCGATGCGATAGGCATAAACATTGTTGTTTCCTGCATTGCGGATATCCTGGAATGCCAGGACAGCATGATTGTCCTGATCGACGGTCATGTCCCAATCGGTGAGCCAGGTCATAGCCGGATTATCACTGATCAGGATGCCATTATGAGCCCATAATTCGTTACCCTGTGAATCCAGTCTTTGCAGGCGAACATCATAATTGCCCGAATCATTTGAAAAGTAACCAATGTAAGTGTCGCCCGTGGGACCGTTGACAACTTTTGGAATTGCCTGTTCTCCGGTCAGATCGCAGATGGCATTATTTTCCAGTGGATCTGAACTCCATTGAGCTGATAAACAACCCAGGGCGAGAACAAATAAAACAAATAAAACGCTTTTTTTCATTTCGTTTCTCCTTTTTAAGAGTCGGCTTTCGGAGTGTTGTTTTTTGAAGAAAAACAATCATTCTTCTTTCTACATTACGCCGAAAACGAACTCAGTATTTATTATTTGGAATATTCATTCACAGTAACACCTTCATTCCAATATGATTCAAATGTGCGCTTCAATAATTTAGCCAGGTCGGAATGTTCGATCATCATGGCAGTGAACTGAGCTCCCTGCAGTCCGTTATGCTTCAAAGTGAAAACCACATATCTGTCATCGACGATCAGAAGCTTCATGGGAAGGTCAGGCACGATTCGAATGCTTTCGCCTGCCTTTTCAAAATACTCTACTTTTTTAATGAATTCTTTCCGGTTATCAGTTTCGATTTCATAGATACATCTGTGCTTCACGCCTTTATGAAGACTGCAAATCTCTTCTTCATTCTCATCCGGTTTCATAGCATAGGGTGGTTTATTGAAAACCAGAACGGATTCTTGGGCGGAACGAACCAGTTGCATCACATTCTCATAAATGTTTTTGGTCGTGCGCAGTACTTTCACAAAATCGAGAGGATCATCTTTTTCACTATTTTTTTTGAATAATTTTACCAATTCCGGGGTTAAATATTCGATCGATGAACGTGTTTCTTCCACTTGTTTACGAAAATGTTCGACTACTTTTTCAGGATCGACAGCGCTGTATTTTTTTACATTTCCCAGAATTTCAGTACACATTCCACGCTGAATCAGTTTAGACAGGATGTCATACATTTGAGTGCGGTTTATCCGCGCTGATTTAGAAAGTTCAGTGGCCGTAATGTTCTGTTTTTGCAGCATGATAACGTAAACTCGTGCTTCCTGCTCGTTCAAGCCGAGTTTCGTTAGTTCAAGAATCAAATTCTCCATCACAACTCCAGTCGTATTATCACTGACGACAATATCATCGTCACCACAAAGACGACAAAATAAATGCTGGAAATTGTGTCAATTATATTTTGGAAAGTGGAAAATAAAACAGCCAGAACGAGAAGGAACGGATTAAAATATTTCAGTCATCTTTTCTCAAAAAATCTTACGAGAGATGACAGAAAGTTTGAAGTTGCCAAAACCCTTCCCAAAACCAGAGATGGAGATATGTTGAATGAAGGTTTCGGAAAGTGAATGATCATTTTTTAAATATCGAACCCACCTTAAAGCCGTCAGCAGCGCTGCTCATAATTCCACCTGCATAACCCGAACCTTCTCCGCAGGGGAAAAGGTTGGAAAGTCTTTGAGAACAAAAAGTTACGTTGTCCCGCAGAATCCTAACAGGTGATGACGTCCTGGTTTCGGGTGCAATGAAAATACCTTTTTCAATGAATCCTGGCGCTCTTTTTTCAAAAACTTTCATACCTGTCTTGATTGCATTTGCTATCTCGGAAGAATAGATCGCGTTCAGATCGGATGAATGAACTCCGGGATTATAGCTTGTTTCTATTTTCCTTTTGGTGGGAAGCGCTTTCATGAAATCTTTGGCGGATTGGAACGGAGCGAAATACGGTTGATCAGCTATAAAACATTTCTGTTCAATATTTCTCTGGAATTCCATTCCTGCCAGCAGTCCGGTCCCGTAATCATGTTCATTAACGGAAACCACAATTGCGCTGTTGGCAAATTTTCCATTTCTACCGGAACTGCTCATACCGTTTGTAACGACAGAATTCTTTTCCGAAGAAGCAACGATTATTTGTCCACCCGGACACATGCAGAAGCTGTAAACTCCACGGTTCAGAGCTTTGGCGGTTAATCGATAGGTGGCAGGGCCGGAGATGCTGAAATCGTTTTGAATGCCATAAAATGTTTCATTGATGAAATCTTGCGGATGCTCGATACGGAACCCGACAGCAAAAGGTTTGCTTTCCAGAACTGTTTTTTGGGAAAGCATTTCAAATGTATCTCGCGCTGCATTGCCGATTGCCAAAATGACGATTTCAGGTTTGTGAGTTTCACCGTTGACTGTAATTGTTGAAATTCGATCATTACTGATTTCCATTTCTTCAAATTTGTGATTCCAGAAGAATTTGCAGCCTTTGGATTCCAGATATTTCCTGATGTTCAAAACGATTTTGTGAATGCCATCGGTACCGAGATGGGGAAGAGCTTCGTAATTTATTTCTGCTTTTGCGCCAAATTTTAGCAGATATTTTGTGACTTGATTTGTGTAAAAATCGCTCTTGCGGGAAGTGAGCTTGCCATCCGAAAAAGTACCGGCTCCACCTTCCCCAAACTGGACGTTACTTTCTTCATTCAGCACACCGTTTTTCCAGAAGTCTGCAACTTTTTGAGATCGTTTTTCCAGGCAATCGCCGCGATCAAAAACGTAGGGTTGAAATCCTTTTTCAACTAAAGCCAGAGCTGCAAAAAGCCCGGCCGGACCTGCTCCAATGATGAACGGATGCGGATCAGAGATTTTCTTGGTTTCCTGCAAATAAGGTTCTGGTTCATGATAAATTTGAACATCGTTGTTTAAATCCAGTTTTGCGGAAATTTTGGCGTTCAAAGTCAGGTTGAATTTGAGATGATTTTTTACTCGGGCATCCAGTGAACTGTGCAGAATTTTGATATCTTCGATTGCCTCGATCGGGAGGTTCAAGGTGCGCGATAATACCTTGAAAAGATCGGGCTGCTTCGAGATCGGGATGATGATATTTCTAATTTGATACAAAATAACTCCTTATGTTAGTTTTCGACTCGTAAGCTTGCGACGAGTTGAGGCGATGATTATATTTTGCTTCGAGTCGACGTCGTTGCGCTCCTTTCGACTCGAAATCACGCAATCGACTCGTAAGCTTGCGACGAGTTGAAGCGTTGATCAATTTTGCTTCGAGTCGACGTCATTGCGCTTCTTTCGACTCGAAATCACGCAATCGATTCGTAAGCTTGCGACGAGTTGAGGCGATGATCAATTTTGCTTCGAGTCGACGTCACTGCGCTCCTTTCGACTCGAAGATCTTTTCCTTTCGACTCGAAAACATATTGGGACGAGTCAAAGAGAATTTTAATTATCAATGAGTAATTTTGAAAAACTCTTTTCTTTAACATATTTTTCATGTTCTTTCATTTCGTGCCTATATTGATTTGAATCCTCAAAATAATCATAAAGCATTTTTTCAGTGAAAGGTTTTGAGTTTCTTAAACCTATCCATTCCAGATAATTTGAATGTTTCCAATCGACCGGATCATTTACTAAACCAGCTTTTTTCGGATTGTAATGAATATATTGGCAAAGATAAGCAGCATATTGATTAGATTTCACATTCACATGCTGCAAATGGCCGTCCAGCAGAATTCCCCTGTGTTTGTATTTAAAATTGTAATGTCTGACATATGAAGATAATGAATCATTAAATATCCGATAGACAGGTTTTTCACTATCTTGTCTTAATAAGAAATGGAAGTGATTCGGCATCAAGCAGTAAGCAAAAACCGAAGTGGGATATATAATCATTTTTTTCTGGAATCTATCCATAAACCATTCATGATCTTCATCTTCTTTAAAGAGCAGGAATGATTCAATGGAACGATGGTAAATATGAAATATCTCACCTTTAATGAAACTTTCTTTTGGACATCTCATTATAACTCCAATTCAGCTATCGACTCGTAAGCTTGCGACGAGTTGAGGCGTTGATCATATTTTGCTTCGAGTCGACGTCGTTGCACTCCTTTCGACTCGAAATCACGCACGAAATTACGCAATCGACTCGTAAGCTTGCGACGAGTTGAGGCGATGATCAATTTTGCTTCGAGTCGACGTCGTTGCACTCCTTTCGACTCGAAGGCCTTTTCCTTTCGACTCGAAACGAGTTATTTAAACTTCTTGACGGAAAATTCTGTCAAGCGATTCGGAAGAGTGTATGAAAAGAAATGAAATTAAAATAGTTTTCACAGATTTAGATAGAACTCTACTGAGAGATGATAACACATTTTCAGATAAAAGCCTGAAAGCTTTGGAAAATCTCCAGAGGAAAGGAATTGTCGTTGTCATTGCCACCGGCAGGAATATTTATTCAGCCAGCAAAGTCTTGCCGGATGATCTGCCGTTCAACTATTTAATGATCTCTTCCGGTTGCGGAATTATCGACTGGAAAACCAAAGAAGTGATCTACGAAAATCATCTCGATGCAAAGGAAATAATAAGAGTTTTCGATATCTTCATCTCGCGCAATGTCGATTTCATGCTGCATCATCCCATTCCTGAAAACCATTATTTTGATTATATTCGGAAAAATCAGGACAATCAGGATTTTGAGCGCAGGATCGTTCTTTACAAATCATTTGCCAGGGAATTGATAGATCTTCCTGACAAAGCCAGTCAGTTCATTGCCATCCTGCCACCAGGCGGAAACGCCAAATTTGAGGCGATAAAGCAGGAAATCGATTTTCTGAAAGTGATCAGGGCGACTTCACCGCTCGATCACGAATTGATCTGGCTGGAAGTTTTTCCAAACGGCGTTTCCAAAGGGCATTCCGCCCAGTGGCTGTGCGACAGATTGGGAATTGGACAACAGTTTACATTGGGAATTGGCAATGATTTCAATGATCTGGATTTACTGGAATTCACAGCACACAGCTGCGTGGTGGCCAATGCACCGGAAGAACTGAAAGAAATTTATAATGTGATCGATTCCAACCAACATGACGGTTTTGCCAAATGTATGGAAAAGATGCTTTTGTAAAAAGTTCACCTTGACCGATTCTCGTTCCAATGTTCAACGTTTTAAAGAAAGTTTGCTCCCCTCCGAAAGGGGAGATCTGACCACTCTGGAGTGGTTCAGAGAGGGGTTTGGTGAGATTAATGATTGAGATTATAAAATCTGAGATCGAATTAGTAAACCCCCTTTAATTCCCCCTTACGAAGGGGGACAATAAGGAATTTTTTGAAAGGAAAAATAATGTTTGAATATCAAATTACAGGACGTTTTTTTGCTCAGTTAGCCGGGCAAATGGAAGAACTCGGAGCAGCAGAATTAAAGGAATTCGGAGTTAAAGAAATTACTCCGGTTTATCGTGGTGTCTGGTTCAAAACCGATCTGGAGCATGTCTATCGGGTGAATCTGTGGGGAAGACTGCTTACCAGGGTTTTGGCTCCGCTGCTCACTTTCAGTTGCCACAGCACGGATTATCTCTATAAAACTGCTAAGCAGATGGAATGGGATCAGCTCTTCTCTGCTGAAAATACGTTTGCGATTTTTGCCACGGTTTCCAACAGCACGATCACGCATTCCCACTATGCAGCCCTTGTTTTAAAAGATGCCATTGCGGATTATTTTGTGGAAAAATTTGGTAAACGCCCGGACGTGAACACAGAAGATCCCGATGTCTGGATCAATCTCCACATCGATAAAAACAAGGCGCATATCAGTTTGGATACATCCGGCGGCAGCCTGCATAAACGGGGATATCGTTTGGACAGCGTTCCGGCTCCCATGCAGGAAACCTTAGCTGCTGCTATTATTCGTCTTTCAGATTGGAACGGAGAAGTCCCTCTCTTCGATCCCATGTGCGGCAGCGGAACTTTATTGGCAGAAGCTTTATTGCATTATTGCCGGATTCCATCTGCTTTTTTTAGAAAGAAATTTGGCTTTGAACAACTGCCAGATTTTGATGCGAGTATTTGGCAAAAAATTCAGGATGATGCCCAAAGAATAAGACGTCCGCTCCTTGCTGAGCTTATAAGCGGTTGCGATATCGATCAACGTGCTGTGAATGCAGCCAGAACGAATTTAAATTCCTTGCAGAACGGACATCTAATTCGTTTACAAAAGCGGGATTTTCGGGAACATCCGGGTTTGGAAAAAGGCATTATCGTCTGCAATCCGCCTTATGGTATCAGGTTGGGAGATGAAAAGCAGCTCGAAGTTTTATACAAAGCTCTGGGAGATTTTTTGAAACAGAAATGCAAAGGTTCTACAGCCTGGATTTATTGCGGAAATCGTAATTTGATCGAACACTTGGGTTTGAAACCTTCCCGAAAAATACCTCTGGTCAGTGGAAATCTGGACGGCAGGCTCTTGAAGGTGGAAGTTTATTAAATCGAGCTTTCGGCTCGTAAGCTTGCGACGAGTCGAAGCGAAAGTGAAATTCTTTTCTCAAGTCGACGATACTTCGTTTCTTTCAACTCGAAAGGTATGTCGAATCGAGAGAAGCTTGCAGTGGATTTTCTGTTTTGTTTCGAGTCGATGAATCTCCTTACGACTCGAAGCATGTTATGCCAAGGGCTAACCAATGGGAAAAGAAAGAGATGAATTGATCTGACGTTTGGGCGGCACGCCAATCAGCGATCTGAATCTGAGCGATGAAGAGATCATCAAACGTGCTTGGGATACATATTGGGAAAGGGGAGAGATTCCACCCTGGATCGCCGAGCATTTCTCTGAAGAAGAACTGGTGGAAATGCGGAAGAAATTGAAGAAAAATCTGGAAGAAAAGGAAAAAGCCCCGATTTTCCGAGAATAAAAAAATTCAAACCCGACTCGGGTTTGGAATTGCTGACAAGCAGAAATGCTGACAAATTCCGTTTCGACTCGAAAGGCACGTCGAGTCGAAGCTTTTTCAATGCCAGAATTTTCTTGGCTTTAAGATTAATAAAACCGAGAAAAAATTTGTTTTAGGGGAAGTAGATGTCAAGGAGAATGCAAAAAATCCCTGATTCGCACCAAAAAATAGAAAGAAGAGAAGATGGTCATCCTCTCTTCTTTCTTAAATGCTCAGAAAAATTTAACTTTTCTTTAGACTATTGATAGTGATCTCTCAATCAGCAAATAAGATAAAACTACATCTTTTTTGGCTCAGTTATTTTTTACCAACTCTATCTCTATCTTTCTTATGCTTTTTTGAATCGACAAAAATACAAGGATAAGTGCTAAAAATGCTATTAATACTAATCCCGCTCCGATAAGATAAAGTCCATTTAATCTAACTTGAGCTTTTTTTTGCTTATTTAGCTGATGGTCAGCTTTAGCATCAGCCATATCATTTTCATAATTCCAGTCTATTTGTCTTATTGCTTGTTCTCTTTCAGCATTTTTATCAAAATACAAAGGATAGAATTTTCCTAAAGCTTTGGATTGATATCCAGGTTCAAATTCAGAAACCATAGGTAAAAATTCATTAGTCACCTCAATTTGCTTATTTAATCCACCCTTCACATTGAAATAATTGTAATAACTTTCGATTAAAGTTTCCAATGCAGTAATTCGATATTCAGCATTAAAGTTACTTATAGTATTGTTTACAAACTCAATAAAAGAATTTCCGTCTTTGGGATTCTGCTTACCGAAATTTGCTAATAAAGTAAGATATTTTGTATTCTCTAATGTAAAGAATGGAATTGATTTATTTAGCAATTGGATATTTGTTAACGATTGAGAAACGTCACCGGTTGAAAAAGTTGTTAATGCTTCTATAACATCAACTCTTTCATTCTCCTGGAATTTTTTAACTATCGCTATATAAGATTCAATTATCCTCTTCTTATCAAGGAATGATTCTGCGTTAATGCTCTTAAAGACAGAGTTAATTAAATCATCTAAACCTCTAACATCTACTATCCATTTACGGTATTCCGAGCGTTGATAATAGTCCCAATATTTCTTTCCGTGTGGATAATACCAATGTCCTTTGGTTAGTTTTGCATCGTATTTTTTAGGGAATAGAATTTTTAGACTATCATAAGTTGCTAAATAGTTGATCTCGTCAGTTGTTTTTTGAGAAATTTTATCAACTACGGTCTCTGTTTTGGAAATTTGTTTCAATTCTTCTTGTGATTTTTTGGTTTCACTTAACTGCTTTGGAAGTACTTTTTCTTTTAGCTCGTTCACTGAAAAGGACACAACTGGAGGATATTTCTCTTTATTTGGTGATTGTTTAAATGGAGGAATAATTCCCCATAATAAAAGTAAAACACCCAAAATAGCTCCCAAAATTCCTATAGCTATTATTATGCGCCAAAAAGTTAGAGAAATATTAAAAATGTATTTTTCTTCAAATTTACTAATTTTTTTCGTTTTCATCCTACCTCCTTCATTTTTTTTTCTTCATAAAAGATCTTATTGCGGCTACCAAGATAATTTAAAAAAATACACCCAATGCTTTCAAAATTTCTTTTTTCAACCTCCTCGCATTTTTCACCTCACTTTCATTATGCACATAACCATTAGCAATTAACAAACGCCTAATTTACAACTTAATCGAGAAAGAAATACCAATCAAAGAATTCTTCCAATTATCGTCAATATATCCACCAATATCGATTTGCAGATTTTCTGAGTGATGATATCCGATACCTCCGGAAAATCTTTTCATCCCAACAATATCTTCAGTATGATCACTTGTAGATCGATAATAATTATCATCGATGTTTATTTCTACTTCTCCATCACCATATTCGGTTATCGTGGTGAGTGGACAAGAATCGGTGACTTGTTTTATATCATTTATGATGGTCTTGGTGTAGAAATAAGTTGTACCGATTCGGAAGCTGAAATTTCTTAATCCAAATGTATCAAAATCAGTCAGGTCTTTTTTAGGCATTCTAAATTCTAATCCAACAGGAATTCTCATTTGATAAATCTGTTTCTCAAAAGTTCTGTCTGCTGTAAGTTTGCTTGTTTCTGTGATGATATAGTCATTCTCATCATTAAAGCTACTGCCTTCAGTATATTCAGAAATATTGATTTCATCCTCAATATAATCTGTCTCTCTTTCAACGACACGATAATCGCAAAATGTTCCAAAGCCAAAATTAATTATCTCGTCATATGGAATGTTAAATTTCCCATAAAAAATAAAGTTAGAACCCTTATAATCACCAATATCATTAGTATATTGATGATTTGATACTTCCTGAATAAAATCTGTATTTGAAGTAGATGCATAATCCATATTTTGTTCAGTAGCCAATTGTCTATCATCTGCAAAATCATAATCACCGGAAGTTAATCCATAAACGATACCCAATTTCCAAAATCCATCATTTTTTCTTTCAACCCGTTTATCAAAAACGGTTTTTATGGACAATTCCATTTGACTTTTATTTCCACTTTCATCTTGGCTCATTGTGTAAGCATCAGTGATATTTCCAGTTTTGACAACATAATTACTTAAACTATCAGATTCAGTTATTTCAGTATAATTTCCTGAATAATCATCGTCGGTTTCAACCTTACCGGTAACCAATCTTTGATGCATAAAATCTAATCTGAATTCTGTTTCTTTAGCAGAAATAGTGAATTTTCTCATAATGGCAAAGTTATATTTGATATGGGAATTCTCAGTTTTAGTAAGAAAATCACCTTCTTCAGAAAAATCATAATCAGAATATTCATCTACCAAAAGATAATTCGTGGTTGTCTCTTCAAAACCATAATCACCTAATTCCACGCCATCCAAATACCCGCCAAAATTCCAGATTCCCATATCAGATTTAGCTTCATCATCTTCATTATTTTGCTTATCATAAGAAAATTTGAAACCTAAAGTTGTACTACCGAAAATAAAACTATTATTGAAGACAAATCCAAGCCTTTTACTGATATCATAGTTTGTATATTTTTTTGTTTGAAGTTGTTTCATGTCGTAAAGCCCATCACCATCGACATCATAATAGTGTGCAGACATTTCTTCATGTTCACCTGAACCGCCATAAACATGTTCGGATTCTTTTGATTCTCTCAGTCTTAAGAGAAAAGAGTGTTTAAAGTTTTCCTTTAATGGATTCTGAAAAGAGAGTCCAAGAGGTAGTTCAGTTAAGAAAGATTCATTTTGCTCTTCCCAATCACCATTATTATCACGATAGCATGTATTAAAATCCGCTAAATTTGTGAAGAAATATGTTCCCTCAATGAATCCTAACTCTATTGGGTCATAAATCAAATCCCAATTGTCATCTATGATATTAGCCAGGGAATTACTTCTGATAGAAACCGGTTCTTGAGCAAAGTTCAAAATGAATAATCCTAAAACAAAAATAAGTGCTATTATTTTTTTCATGTTTCCTCCTTCTTTTACCAGGTTACCTGGATGTTATCAAGAAAAGTGTTACCATAGGAACCTGTTGAATATTCCCATTGTAGATTAATCTCAGAATTTGAACCAGTGTAATATGTTGTAGATTTGTAACTCCAACTTGATGAATTATTATCCCAATCGAACTGATAACTACCATTTATATAGAGGTCTCCATCACCAGATGTATTTGCTTCTCGCGTATAAAATGAGATGGTAATATAGGTGTATTGGGGGACATTAATTGTTGCTTCCAGATATTCCTCGTCGTTGTAACCACCGCCACAAGTAATGCTATAATTCCCTTGAAATGCAATGTTTGTGATATACCAACCAGTTCCTCCGGAAGTCCAGGTTGGCCAACCAGCGGGAATTTGTCCATCTTCAAAATCTACATAGATTTCATTCAGTTCAGAAAGAATAACATATGCTTCATTGGAATAATCTGTATAAACAATTTCAGCATAATTGTTGAAAGCTCTTACTTGATAAGTTATTGTATCACCATATTCAAAAAGAGTTGTATCATAATCGGTGTATTCAATGGTATTATTCACGGGAATTGTTGCGATAAGTTCAAATTCGGTGTTATTAATTTTACGCTCGATTTCGAAACCTGATTCATAAGTTGAATTATCTTCCCAATTTAGTTCTATTGCTTTTGTTCCAAAAATCTGGCTAGCCACTAAATCACCAGGTGGATCAAAGGTAATAGAAAAAAGATCACTATAAGCAACTGGAGTATCTTCTTCCCACTGGTTGATCGCTTTTATTCCTAAACGATAGTATGTATTTAACATCAAATCAGTTAGAACAATAGTTGTGTCATCTTGATCTGCTGTGAGTGTCTCGATAGTAACAAATTCTTCCAGAGAGACATCGAGAGTATCGACATAAACTGTGAAGGAAGTTTCAGATTCAGTGTTATCCAGCCAACTTAATGTAGCGATAGTTGGGCTTAATATATCAACTGAGATATTACTTGGTGCTTGCCATAAAGGTGTTTTTATGGTAACCTCATCTGCCTTGTGTGTGCCTTGTTCAACGATTGTAGCAATTTTGTAACTGTAATATTGATTCTGATAAAGAGTAGTATCCCAGAATATTGTTGCATTGATACCATCTAAAGTTTCGATAAGAGTAAAGTCTCCTCCAATACCAGAAATTTCTACATTATCAAGCAAACCATAACCGTAATAGCCTGTATAATATCGCCACTCTAATGTTAGAGATGTATTAGAACCCGTGTAATAATAAAATGAATAATAATTCCAATCTCCCGGATACCAATAATCGTAAGTTGAACCATTAATTCTAAATCTACCTTCTCCATCATTATTTCCGTTTGCCCAGAAGGAGATAAATATTTCCGTGTCTTGCTGTACATTTACTGTAGTTTCCAAATATTCAGAACCATAATCACCTTCATGAGTTCGTGCAGAGTAATTACCCTGGAATGATAATGAGTCTGAAACAAGCCATCCTCCATAATCACCCCAAGTTGTCCATCCTGCTGGAATAGAACCTCCTTCAAACCCTTCAAAAAATCTTTCTGTTTCTAATCCTTCATGCTTATAAATCTTGTAGCATAAAAAATTCTCATCAATGCTGGCTGACCATTCCAGCTTAACTCTGTCAGTGCGGATATTTCCATTGTAATAACCAATAGAAAAATCAACTCCATTTGTAAGATTGGAAGAATTGATAATCGGAGCAGAGTCAGGATAATCCAACTCAAATTGCTCAACCTCAATAGGAGTTTTTTTTGAGCAAGCCCAGAAGATAAAGCAACTGGTCAGCACTAACAACACAATTAACATCTTGCGATTTCGCATCATAATACCTCCTCGTATTATTTTGTTTTGTAAAATAAGTTATTTTATATTAACTTACATTATTTTAATAAGATCATCTTACGCATTTTACTGTAAGTCTGTGTTTTCATCCGATAAAAATAAACTCCTGATGAGACTGGTTTACCGGAGTTGTCGGTACCGTCCCAGGTTACATTGTGATAACCAATAGGATATTCACAATCTAACAGATGTTTAACCAGTCTTCCTTTAATATTATAGATATCTACTTTCGCGACTCCAGGTTCACATAATGAGAACCTGATTGTGGTTGTTGGATTGAATGGATTGGGATAATTTCCTAACAATTTAGTCACCTTGGGTAGTAATTCATCAACAAAAACACCATCCCATCTCACTGTTACTGTCACACTGTCAGACAGAGAATCATATTCACCATCATTAACAATTAATGTAATTATGTAGTCCGTATCCCCTGTTACATCAGGAGTCGTAAAAGTGGGATTGACTGCTGTTGGATCAGATAAATCTATTCCTGCAGGTGCTGTCCATTGGTAGGCCAAAGGATCACTATCTGGATCTGATGATGCAGAACCATCTAACGTGACAACATCGCCTTCATCTACTATCTGATCTGCACCTGCATTTGAAATTGGAGGTTCATTGATATTAAGAACTGTAACTACTACAGTATCTGGATCTGAAGCTACTCGTGAATCAGTAGCCAT
>JAUSOT010000012.1 GCA_030656075.1 Candidatus Cloacimonadales bacterium | reverse complement strand
ATCATCAGCAAAAGTTGCCAGGTTCCATTCGAATTGCAATCTATCAATATCTTCTACAAAAACTGCATAAAATTCTTTGGGATTTTCAGGTGAGTTTTCGCGAGGAATGCCCCCGACCGGTTCAGCATGTGGGAAAAATTTACGAGATTCATTTACAGCTACGACAGTATAATAGTATTCATGGTCGGGAATGAGTTTTTTGGCCAATTGGCTAAAATTGCGGAGCTGTAAACCTGCATAAACAGTGCTGTCTTCTCCATCTTCATCCGGAACTTCCACTTTTACATTCTTGTAATAGAGGTTTTTCTCATCGATCACACTTAAAATATCATAGTGTTTCAGCTGAGGCCCTACAATATTAATGTCACGCGGGTAGCGGCGATAAAGAGGGCTGTCTTTAGACTGTCCCTTCTCTTTTTTTAATTTCCCAGAGGCTTGCGTATCCAGGAAATAGTTGAAATCGGTGTCGTAAAAATACATGGCATCTCCCATGACGCCTGTTTTCACATTAACATCGATCTTGCCGATGAAGAAAAGTGAATCAGGTGTAATGCCGCGATAAACGCGGTATTCGATGATTCTCCTTTCTTTGGGCAGTGGCTTCCAGCTTATCATCAACCCCGAACCGTCGTCATTCGGAATATCATGCGTCTGTATCCCCTGGATTATATAATCCGATTTTTCTACAGCAGCATGAGAGGAGAGGGGAATGAGCAGGAAGCTAAAGACCATTAGAACCAGGAAAAAACCTGATTTAAAAAGGTTTAACTTCATAAATATCTCCTTATTTATATTTTCCAGTTTTCCATACAAAAAAACTTAAAAAATTTTAGCTAAAACATCCATACAGAGCTATATTGTCAACTGTTAATTTCCAACCCGGAAACTTCCCTCTGTCATTATAAAGAACTAATTTCACTGAGTCCTTAGTCATCGAATGAAAATTGGCTTTAATCTGTCAACTTAATTATTTGCCGGTAGGGAAGATCGATACATTTGTTGATCCGGGAATCGTTCTTGGTACGCTGTTTTATCACTTTTCTTCTGAAATGCTGTCCGGAAAGATGCTGATATATCCGGGCACAAGATAAGTTTTCATTTTATCCACAACAACTTCAAAATCAGGTCTTTCCGTCTTTGGAATTGGCGGACCGGAGACATTTTTCAAGTTTAAGGGATTGATCGAGTTGCCATGCAGATAAATTGTATAGTGCAGATGATGCCCGGTAGAGCGTCCGGTGGAACCCACATAACCGATTATGTCGTGCTGTTGCACACGATCTCCGACTTTGTATTTTCCGTATTTACTCAGGTGTCCGTAAAGTGTTTCATAGCCATTAGTGTGCCTGATTTTCACTGTATTGCCGGTATGATTCGGATGCCAGGCAGCATAAATGACAGTTCCGTCGGCAGTTGCTTCCACAGGAGTGCCGTAAGCTGCAGCGTAGTCCACACCGTTATGAGTGCTCACTTTCTTGGTGATAGGATGAACGCGCTTGCCAAAATAGGAAGTAATTCTTTTATAATTCAACGGAGATTTTAGAAAGGCTTTCTGAAAACTTTTACCACTTTCATCGTAATATTTGGAAAAGCCGTCTTTGGTGGTGAAACGATAGGCGATCTTATTATAACCTTTTGTTATATATTCGGCAGCCAGGATATCCCCTGTTTTCACAAAATCACCATTCTCGCTTACATATTCTTCATACAACATAATGAAGTGATCACCTTTCTGCGGGTCGATGAAGAAATCGATATCCCACTGGAATATCTGAGTGAAAAGCATTGCCAGAGCCGGATTTCCCCGGGAATCAAGAACTGCCTGCCAGAGTGAAGTGTCGATTTCGCCTTCGATAGTTTTCAATTCAATATTGGTTTTCAAAGTATCAATTTGTGTAAAATATTCATAAGTTGTATCCATGATCACGCGGTAGGAATGGATTTTATCCGGCATGTATTTCAGTTCACGGATCACGTTCAGGGTATCCAATTTTACCACAAAACTATCTGCCGGATGCGAGCGACGCAGATTGTAGATCGAATCAAGTTTGTTTACCAGTTTGTACACAACCACGTTGTCGATTCCTTCTTCCTTGAGAGCATTCGCCAAAATTTCTCCTTCTTCCAAAGCACCGCGTTTATAAATATATGGGTCGATCTCGACCGGTTCTTCTTTGGGAGAGCAGGAGAACAGCAGAATGACAGCGGCCAACAACATAAAAATCAATCTATTCATTAACTCAATAACCTATTTTTTATTTATAGCTTTTTTGTGGATAGCAACTTTCTTGTCAATTGAAAATGGGAATACATTAATCTTGAAAGGATTTCTCTCAAATTTTCTTCCTGCTTAATCCTTTTAAGATTTCTTTCACTTAATCACACTAATTACAACCTTAAAATTGCTAACTGCAAGACTTTTTGAGAGAAGCGATCTCAAGGTTAAAAGTTTATTATTAAATCACAGCCCGGCTGTTTCTCAGCTTGTTCAAGTGATGAATGATTTTTGCATTTGCTTTATATTTTCTGAAATTAATGCCGGCGTGCGCCACGATTCTTCTTGCTTCTCTTCTTACTTTACGCTGACACGATGTTACAAGCATCATTTCTCAAAAACAAGACCAGCCCGAGATTACTCCCGAGCTGATTTATAAAGGTGATAGATTACTTCATCAAAATGCATTTACGGATTTGTTTTGAAATTCCGTTCACTTTTAATTTGTAGAAGTAAATTCCTGAACTGACGGATTTATCGGTATCATCTTTACCGTTCCAGACAATCGAATGGTTACCACTTTCAAATGAATCTTTTACAAGTGCTCTTACTTTCTGACCTTTTAAATTGAAGACAGAAAGCTCGATTTTGCTTTCATTAGGAATTGAAAATGAAATTGTTGTCACTGGATTGAAAGGATTTGGGTAATTGCCATTAAGTGTAGCACAAGCAGGAATAAGATCGGAAATAGGTTTATTCTCAGGTTCGCTTTCATAATCATATTCTTCTGCCAGTAAGGAAAGCAAATCTTCTCTTGTTTGCTCAAATTCCTCTTTTGAAGCAGGGATTAATTCTGTAAATCTACCAACTGCACCGCGACTGTTTCCATTCATCTGCAGATAAAGGTCAGCAAGGTCGATAACAGCATAAACCGAATCGATTAAAGATGGCGGATTTGAGATAATCGATTCAAGCCAATCTATGGCTTCCTGATAGTTTTCTGATTGAATGTCGCAATATGTTTGCAAATAAGATGTTAGTCGATCTATTTCGTCATCAGAATGAAGATTTGGTTCATTTTGGTAATAAGTTTTGAGAGATTGATAATCCTCCTCCTGAATCGAGAGTAGATAACTGGCACTTGATTTTTTGTATTCACTATCGGGAAATTCAGCGATCAAATATTGAAGCATGTTTTCTGCTTGAAGCGTATTTCCATTTTCAGCTTCGGCAACAGCACTTTCGTAAAGAATTTGATCATCTGTTTTTTCATCAACACGTGGAACACCTGGATCGTATACTGGCGATAGGTTATAAGCGTTCTCTGGATAGAATCGATTACTAGGGGGTACAATGGCATTTCCATTAATTCCTGTATAACCCCAATAGTTGTAGGAAAAATCTCACTCTGTGAGTAAATCAGGGCATCGAATGAGATATTCATCAGATGAACCGGCAACATAATCATTATCGATAATTTTGTTTCTATTATCTGCTAAATGAAGTTGACAGTCATTGAAGAAAAGAATTTCTTCCCAAGAATTATTAGCTATCACACTGTCTAAATACCAGGGATTTGTTGCAGGGTCTTTCTCAATTGTTACATTGCTTCGATTCATCAAGAAAACACCTCGTGCATTTCCAGTGATATTACAGCTTGTGACTTTTACGGAAGAACCAAAGATTTGCATACCACTTGCTATAGAGCTACCTGAAAATTGTGAGTTATAAATAACGTTATTTTTTTCTCTTGAATCCAAAACATAGAAACACTGTGAATTATTATTGCGAGATATTGAATTATTTATTTCAAATTTACCCGGATAGTTCAACCTGATACCTTGATAGTAGTTTTCTACAGTAATATTATTAAGGTGGAACTCATCATCACTATTGCTGAGTATTCCATAACTGTGATAGCTCCAGTTTTCATCGTCAAATTCTGTATCAGAAATATCCAATGCACCATATTCACTGGAAAGATAGCAACCAAGAAAATCTGAATCGGAAATTGTGATGCTACCATTTGTATTTATCAGATTACAATATTTAAAATGACACTCATCAAAATTTGTTTCTCCGGTGCTGTTGATGGCAAGATCACCACAATCGCCAATAGAATCTCCGATAAAAGAAACATTCAATCCAATGTTCAAAGAAGCGCCTTCTTCTATGGTCAGTTGAGATTCATTAAGCAAATATATTTTTGAGTTATTTGCTATTGTAAGCAAATTTCCGACAGTAACTGAAATGTCAAATGGGATTGCATTGATTCCCATTATAGTCTGAGTGGAATTTATATCTGTAAGTAATATATTCGGATATTCCAGCGATGTCATATCACCAATTTCACCATCATCTGAGTATTGTGGTGTTGCATATTCACTTTCATGAGAAGCTTCCCAGACTCTACTTTCAGACACGGAAATTATACCATCTCCATTTGTGTCTGCATTTGTGTAGGGATCACCTGTATATTCAGGATAATGTGTATAATATGCCGGAGAGCATCCATTCGTTGAAGAATAGAGATGGAAATTGAATTCACCATGATAGTATTGGTGACCACCAAGGATTTCCATTTCAATAACAGGATCACCGGAAACTGTTAAATCATCACACCGGGTAGCACCGGTTGAATTGCTACAAGATGTATTAATAACAGTGTCTTCTCCTAGAAGATTGTCAATGAATCCTCCGGAATAGCATTGCTGCATCCAGAATACTTTTTTCTGACAGATTATCTGATCGGTTAAATCTGCGAAAGCATCATCCCATATTACACCATCTATTAAGCACAAGTAAACATTCTGACCACCACCCCAGGGACCACCATGATCAAATGTCCAACAAAACAGAAAGTCATCATCATGAAGTTGAGGAAAACCACCTGTTCCATTTGCTAAACCGTTAAACACATTGTTTACACTTGCTATGTCTGCAGGATAGTCTGTCATTGGTGTTAAAGTATCAGGAACTGTATATCTGTCATCAATCCATGGAGGTTGAAAATCTTCACCGCCAGCAAAGAGGATAAAGATATTTTCATCCGAATAACCTTTATCAAGAAGCATTTCCCACATCAGGAATGTATCATGCCAGAACTCTTCCATTCGGTCATTTTCTGTAAATTCGAGATTATTCGATATTGCCCAACTTCCTTCGAAATTACCACGTTCATCAGCATAATCACCAGTAATCAATACTGCATATTTTTCAGCCGAAAAAAGCATACTGCTTATTAAAATAAGCCCTATTAAGATCATCACTTTATAACTCATTTTTCCTCCTTTTGAGTATGTAAAAGTTGACTTCTTTTGCTATTTTTCAAATTTGACAGCAGAGGATTTGTAGAGTCAGTAGAGTCGATAGTTCACACCGCTTTGCCGGCTCTCCTTTCCTCTGCTGATTTTTTACACGATATTGTAAACCATCATCCATAATCGATTTTCTTCATCTTCTTCACCTCCTCTAAAAATGTCATTTCACTAAAATTAGTGATTTTGTTTTCACACGATTACTTACTTGTAAGCGATAATAATAAACTCCACTTGAGACAGATTTTTTGTTTTTGTCAGTTCCATCCCAGATAACAGAATAGTCTCCTCCTGCTTTATATTCATTAACCAAAGTTTTAACTAATTGCCCTTTAATATTCAAAATTTTTAGAGTTGTATTTC
>JAUSOT010000177.1 GCA_030656075.1 Candidatus Cloacimonadales bacterium | reverse complement strand
GCCTGTATCATTTTATCATCTGAGAACACTCGATGGAAAAGAAGTAGATCTTCTTCTCGAATGCAATGAAGGATTTGTAGATCTGGAATGTAAAATGGCTCGTCGAATTGTGCCCGCAGATTTCAGAGCAATAAAGAGTCTGCTGGCCATTCTCGATAAACCGCTTTTGGCCGGATTTGTTATATGCTTGGAAGATTCGATTCAAAGATGGGAGGGCGACATCCCCCTTTATTCAGTCCCTGCTGCATGGCTGTTATCCTGACAGAAATTATATCCGCTCTATTGTAACAATGTCCTTTATCCTGCTGAATTCTGGATCTCCGGTAATGCTTGATGCTGACAATTTCAGAGCCATGGCTGCGACGAAACAATCTGCGTATGATATGGCAAATTTGGCTTTGATTTCAGAGGATTTCATAATAATTTGACAAATTATTTTTATATTGGTATGAATTACTTATTCAGAAAGACGGAGGTATAAAATATGAAAATATCTGAACGAGGGCAAATTACTGTCCCCAAGCCGCTTCGCGATCGATTTGGCCTCCATAAGAATGTTGAGATTGAAATTATTTCGACAAAAGAGGGTATTTTAATTCAAAAACGCAGTCGCAGTAGACATCCTGTTGATTCGGTATACGGGATTCTCGGGCAGCCGTCTGATACTGATACATATATTGAAGAGGTTAGGGGAAGATGATTACTGCTGTTGATACCAATATCCTCCTGGATGTTTTCCTTCCGGATAAAAAATTTGCGTCAGATTCTTCGAAACTTTTAAAAATAGCGTATGACGAAGGGGCGTTGGTTATCTGCGATATAGTTTATGCTGAACTTGTTCCACAATTTGAGAAAAGATTCGTACTGGACAGCGCACTGGCAACTATAAATCTATCTTTGTCATCTGTAGATAAAGAAGTTGCATTTATTGCCGGGGAAAGATGGAAAGTTTATAGAAAGTCGGGAGGGGAAAGAAAACGGATTATTACAGATTTTCTCATAGGTGCACACGCTATGATCAAGGCAGAACGTTTTCTCACTCGAGACAGGGGTTTCTATAAATCCTATTTTCCTGATCTTAAAATATTTTCTCTGTAATCGGTCAGTCTTAGCTGGCTGGACATTCTATTTGAATGAGTATTATCAAAAAGAATTTGATCGGGCTGTTGGTGGTAAAAGAGGGTTGAATCTTGAATGTTCTGTTCGTTTCAGATGTTTCAATAAGTAAAGCAACATCGGGGGCTGAAAGAGTTCTGTTTGAACAGAGTACCATTTTGCAGAAGAGGGGGAATGTTGTTCATGTCCTGACCCGCAAGTTGCCGGAACATAAATCAAATAATGAGATTATTCAGGGTGTTAATGAATGGAGATACGATGTTAATCAGAAAAATATTCCCTCTTTTAGTAAATCAATATTTTTTGACTGCAAAAAGCTTTTCGAGGTTCTTCAGGATCGATTTTCTTTTGATGTAATAAATTTTCACCAACCATTTTCCGCTTTCGGTGTTATCCGTTCGTCCGCCAGTCAGAAAATAAAAAAAATCTATACATGCCATTCTCTGTCGTTTCAGGAATTTCAGTCAAGGAATCCAAAGCCGAGAAACATTATAAAAAAAGTCTTATATTCATTCAATATTGAGATACGGAGATTTATCGAAAGAAGAGCTTTGCGCAAATCCGACACAGTTGTTGTTCTCAGCCGGTTTACGCAGGAAAAATTGCAGCGTATTTATAAAATTTCTGTTGAAAAGATCACAATTATTCCGGGAGGGGTTGACCTTGAACGATTTCATCCCGCTGCCGAAAGAACAAAAATAAGGCAGAGGTTGAGCATTCCTAAAGAAAAAATGATATTGCTTACAGTGAGGGATCTGGAACCGCGAATGGGTTTGAAAAATCTCATTTATGCTGTAAAAAAAGTAAGGTTGGAGTTGCCTGATATTTGTCTCGTTTTAGGTGGACAAGGACCGTTGGATGCAGATCTTAAGTCATTGGTTCGTACACTAGGGGTCGAGGATTGTGTTAAATTCACGGGTTTCATCCCGGAAGAACTGCTTTCTGATTATTATCGTATGGCCGATATATTTATTCTTCCCACCTTGGAATTAGAGGGATTTGGATTGATTACTCTGGAAGCCTTGGCATCGGGTGTTCCTGTCTTAGGCACACCTGTTGGAGGGACGATTGAAATTCTGAGTCGGTTGAATCCCAGGTATCTCTTCAAAGATACCGAACCGGAATCCATGGCGGAATTGATTATTAAAACCTGTCAGGAATTTAAGGTTAATCCCATGCTCTGGCAGGATGTTTCTTCTCAGTGCAGGTTATTTGTGGAAGAAAATTATTCGTGGGAGAAGAATGTTGACAAATTGGAAAACATGTTCCGGGAGATTGTCGGATCATGATAGAGTCTTAAAGCAACAGAGTTTGTATTTTCTAAAAAATATTGATAAAAATAAGATAATATGATTCAATAAGATTATCTTATTTTGGAGGTTTGTTATGG
>JAUSOT010000009.1 GCA_030656075.1 Candidatus Cloacimonadales bacterium | reverse complement strand
CAATGAAATATTCAGCAAGCTGAATTTCACTGGGTAAACCGACTTCGTCCCGAAAGCGTTCGGGACCACCTTCTCCTATCGTGGAGAAGGACAAAAAGTTATAACTTTATCAGGCATTTCTCCCTCTCCCTTGGAGAGGGTCGGGGTGAGGCAAAAACACTCTATTATGCAGAACTCATTGCTGATTATTAAGCCTTTTGCACATTTCATAACTTAATGTAATAAAATAAGTTAAAATCTTAAAAGTCATCTTGACTACCTCCTGATCGAAAATTAGAAGCTAACTTCTTCTAAATCATGAGATTAACTTAAATATTAAACTTTTTATTTTAATACTCACCATTATCCGCCTCATCCCCAATGAAATATTCAGCAAGCTGAATTTCACGGGGTAAACCGACTTCGTCCCGAACGCGTTCGGGACCACCTTCTCCTATCGTGGAGAAGGACAAAAAGTTATAACTTTATTAGGCATTTCTCCCTCTCCCTTGGAGAGGGCTGGGGTGAGGCAAAAACACCCTATTATGCAGAACTCAGTGCTGATTTTTTGCGTTTCAACCGGAAAATGATTAATCACTCCTGTTTTTTACCAGTATTATAGTTACATCGTCTCGAGCGCTATTCTTCAAAGCAAGCTGGTGCAGCTCTTTGGTGCAGGTTTTCATATCTTCAGAATAGATTTTTAAGATTTCCTCGATCTTATCATCGACGAGGACATCGGTCAATCCGTCCGAACAAAGCAGGAAGGTGAATTCCTTTGGCAAAGGGATTTTATAGCTGTTAATGCGCGGGAAGTAATTCAGTCCGATCGCTTCGGTGATTAAATGTTTGATGTTGCTTTCGATGATCTCGTTTTTAGTGATGATATTGCGGATATAATATTCCCAAACGACGGAATGGTCTTCTGTGATCTGTTCCAAAGAGTTTTTCTGGACTAGATATATTCGGCTGTCACCAACATTATTGATATATGCCATATCATCCAGGATCAGCAAGCTGACGATTGTAGTTGCCATGCCCTGCAATTTCGGATCTTCCTTTCCCATTTCCAAAACGGTTCGGTTGATCTTGATAATTTCGTCATTCAGCCAATGAGAAATATCTTCAATTCCACTGGTATCGTAGTAATCTTTATTGAACATTTTTCCACCGGTTCTGCTGGCAATATCTCCACCGGCATAACCACCTACACCATCACAAATTGTGAACAACCAGCCTTTTTTCTGCACATCCTGCTCAAACCGGGGAGCAGTGTAGTAATCCTGATTTACAGATGTTTTAATGCCTTCTTCCGTAAGACAAGCAAAATCTAATTTCATAATTCCACCTTTGCTTAAAAGGACTCATATCAATTAATTGATCATAATAGAATAATCACATTCAAATTCACAAATCCGAAATTAATTTTCGCAATTTTTCTGGCAAGTCTTATATTCTTAGGAAGTTAACATTATCCTGATTGAAGGATGGCAACTAAGATGAGACCAATAATGAATAAAACTAACGAAATAATAATGATCGTTCCAACAATCGGCAGGCGCAGGAGTGTACCGCAATGCTTACAGCGTTTCGCCTTGGAACCGATCATTTTGCCGCAATTGCGGCATTTGATCAGCTTCATTTTAATAATCTGAATTTAGCAATGTACTTGATTATTTTCCCAACATTGCATCCCGCAGACCGGGAAGTTCAGTCGCATCGCTGAACCAGATGCCGAAAAGTGCTTTCTTGAATTCATAGCCAGCGACTGTTCCGATCAGGTTGCCATTGATATAGAAACTCGTGCCTTCTTCCGGAATGTAGATAATATCGTAAACATCATCTTTTTTAGCGTCTTCTTTGAAGAAGGAATTGAAAGTGGCAATTTCCTGAGACAGGTTGGAAATGTCGCTTTTGGCAAATCCCGCATTCCAGGCTTCGATCAGTTTTTCCGGTTCTACTTTTCTGTAGATGAAATGCATCTTCACAGCCATCGGCACATCGTCTGCAACAATTTTAGCTGCATCACTGCATTTTTCGGGAAGATACAAAGCACCGGCATAAACTTTAATGATCAGTTTTTTGCGCAATCCGGCACCATTGATCATCAATTCCGTATCACCGGCTTTCATTTTGTCGGGCAGGATTTTTCCCCCGATTTCGAGAGCCCAGGCAATGCCCGTTAAAAATAAAACAACTAATAAAAATAACGTAATTCTTTTCATATCCACTCCTTTTTTTGATCAATATTCCATCATTTTTCGACCTCATCCGACTTCGCTTCGCTCGGCCACCTTCTCCTATCGAGGAGAAGGAAAAGATCTTTTAAGGTTTTCATTGATTTTATCCTCTTCTAATGCGTCGGATTTTCACAAAAAAACGATCGCTTTCTGCTTGTAAATCCACCAGGAGAAGCAGAAAATATGCTCCCTCTCCTCCCATGTATGAGTCGGCTTGTGAAACAAACGATCCCAAGAGGGCTGGGGTGAGGCAAAACACACTTATTTTTTTCAACCGTTCCGAAGGTTCTTCGACCGTTCGGAAGGTTGTCTTTCTGAGGAATTCTTTAGCGAAACTTCTCACGAAGAATCTCGTCTGTACAAAGCAGTAGAGATTGCTTCGATTGCACCAGCAAGAAGTTAACTCGCAAAGACTTCAATGTTTGCTCGTCTAACCAACAAACACTCTATAATGTTAAACTAATCTATCGTTTAAAGATCGATTTCAATATTCCATCATACCATTCAATTCGGAAGCATCGAACCAGGTCATCAACCCATCCATCCGCAAGATCTCATCTTCCAGCAGTAGTTTGTGATTTCTTTCGTCCGAGGCGAATTTTTCAAAAAGTTTTTTCATATCCTTCGTTTTCGTTTTTGCTGCCAATTCCAAATATATTTCTTCAGCAGCTTCTTCTTTCCGAATCGCGAAATTCAAGGCACTTTCAGGTGATTCTAAATAATCAGTATTCTTTAGTTCCGGTAATAAATCACGATCGATTTCCAACTTGAGTTTGGGAAATTCTGCTCGGAAGAGTTCGGTTATTTTCTCTTCATGGATTTTTTCGATTTGGATCAGATTAGTGAAAATCCGGTTTAGTGCTTCATTGTCCAAAGCCTTTGTTAAAGCGATATACAGGTTCTGCGCTTTGATCTCTTCCTGAATTACTAATTGGTAAATATCGCTTTTTGAATCCATCTTTTTCTCCTTCCACAATTCCATTACGAGATTCTGAAAGTGAATTTTATCTGGCAAGTTATTTATGAACTACACTTGCATCAATTCAAACAGAATCTGCCCGGTGATTCCCCAAATGATCTCATCCTTCACTCGATACACATAAACCGAGTAAAGTTTATTTCCCCAAGGTCTGGAATATTTTTCGGGAACGCCCAGTTCTTCACAGGTTTCGCGGATTGCTGTTTCCTGATAATTTTTGTCATGCACAGCATCGAAACCACCACCCGGACAGGAGATTTCTCCGTCTTGCCGAATGCCGTTGGCGCGCTTTTCAAACAAAATATGATATAAATTTTCGATCTTCACAAATGGAATTAAAATCACTGATTTGAAATAATTTCTGCTGCCCAGGATACCGGATTCGGCAGGCAATTTATCCAATAATTTTATTAATTCCTTTTTCATGAGAGACAGAATAATTTTATAGTAAATATTGCCAAACGAATTCTTAATAAATGCCTTCCTGAAAAAAAGCTTGACGCAGATTAAATAAAAAATTGCTTTCGTATCGTTTCTTACAGGAATTAATTAGCTAAGAAACAAGCTTATTATCTTTTTTAATAAAATAACAGGAGGATCGTATGAAGTTACAAAAAGTAATCGTTTCGGCAATGCTGGTTTTCTTCGTTGTCAGCTTGAATGCCGGTGTCAGGTTAAATTCGCTGGGATCGTATTTTGCTTACCTTATTCCAGATCTGGAAACAGATAGTGAACTATTTCCCAGCATAATGATGCAATATGATAAAAGTATGGTGCAAATTTCTACAAATCAAACAAATAGCGGCGATCTTCCGCAAAAGGTTATTGATTTTTCCTACCTGTACCCCAAAAACAAATTACGAGTAAAATTTGATTTTGATGCCGGCAGTAATGTATCGAATCCAAATCTTTTTCTGAATGATGTTCCTTCACAATATTACGGTAATAATTATCGGTTTGACCCATTATTTTCTTCCTATGATATTACTTCAGCGAATATTAAGACTATCGTTTCCTATAAATTTTCTAAAATGATCCTGGGCGGATTTCTAAAATTTGGCAAAGGTTGGCAGGATCGAATCTATGAAAATGCAGAAATAAATTTGAATTATGATTATGCATCTAATGAAAATAATGTCGATCATGATGAGGTATATTTTTCTGCTGGAATTAATCTTAATATAAAAAATTGGGATATAACGTTGAATTATAATAAACTGGATATTGATTTCAACGATAATGAAATAGCAGAGAATTATCAGGATAATTATATGGATTATTATTGTCGGAATAATTCTGTTGATGTTATTAAAGATTCTAAAACTTATTCATTGGCTATTCTAAATGAAAAAATATCTGATAATAATAGACTTAGATTATTTGCCATGTTTGATTATGCTGTTGAAGACCTTGATTTTGATTACGAATATTCTCGTTATGATAGTATGGAGTCTTCAGGTGGATATGTTAGAATTAATCAAATCAACGAAACAGCAGCGAAAGATGAAAATCGCAAAGTTTATCGAGGAACAATCGGTATTGCGAAATCTGTGGTTGGAAAACAATTTGATACGCATTTTGGCTGCAAATTGAACGGAGACTGGCAAACTGCAGATCGATTTGAGGATTCTTCTTATGATCAATATTATGCCTATGCAGATTCAGTTAATGGTGTTTATGACTTTGGAACAGAATCGGGATCGGGTGAGAATGATTTTGAGATCAACAAAGCAGGTTTGGAACTGCAAATTCCGCTTGGTGTGGTTGTTCATGTATCCGGGAAAATCGATATTTTAGGTGGAGCCGGATTATCAATGTCCTATTCCAAATTTGATTATTACCAGCAAGATAACATAACAGATTGGCAAACAATAATTACAAAGTCTTTTGGAATGTCTTATAAACCTGTCGAAAACTTGGGAGTTGATCTTTATTTCAATAATACGCTTTCAACTTATTCAAATTGGCAATTTGCTCTCAAATACCTCTGGTGATCTGAAACAAAATAACGCATTGTGAAAGTTCCCGGCTCTGTCGGGAACTTTTTCATTTGACGGATAAATTTTCATTTTATTTATCGACTGGAGAATTGTAACACGATCACCTTGATCGTGTATTTGGTTCCGAAGCTTTACGTGGGTACCTGGCAATTCCGCTCGACGGGATAGTGATGATACAATGTACGCAGAGCGGAGGAAGTGCGTTCCAACGTGGAACATTGGAACGAGTTCCCTCTCCTTCGAGGAGAGGGTTAGGGTGAGGTAAAAAACAAACTCCCCCGACCCCTCTTTAGCAAAGTGGGGAGGAAAATTAATGAGGGAAATATGTATAAAAAAACTTTGATTATCATTTGTTCGCTTTTGTTCGTAGTTAACTTCTTATTACAAGCTGAAATGCTGGATTCACCAGGTGAGGGAGTTAATCCTAAAATGTTAGATTCCCTAACTGTGAGCGTGCTGGATAGCTGCCTTGCTTATCTGCATCTGGAGCCGTTCGAACTCGGTTTCGAAAAAGCCTGGGTAAAGGACGACACGTTCAAATTGCAGGTGATCGATCATCTTTTGGATAATCCGCTGGACCTGCCAAAATACGTGGAAGAAACTGTTAATACTGCCGATATGAGTCTAAACGATCCGGTGAAATTCCTGGAATTTGCCAGTAGGCAATTGGACTGCGAACTGGGAAATGTGGAAATCGAAAATTCTGGAAATGCGCTTGAACTGTTGGAAAGGGCAATGATCGAAGCAGAAAAATATAGGAAACAAGCGTTGGCGGATTTAGATGAATGGGAACTGCACGACTTGATCATGAGCGTTCCCGGTTTGTGGGCAGATGAAGAAGATCCCTCCAGCGAACTCCTGAAAGGAGCCTGGCAACATGAATTCCAGGCTGAAGTTGATACTTCGCGAGTTGTAGATAAAGATAGAATATTGAATATCATCAAAAAAATAGATCGCGTTGCTTTGAACAAAGCCGGCCTGATTTTTTCCGGAGCTGTTTGGGAAATTTATAAAAATACTAACTGGGAAGATGAAGAATTAACTCCCCCGAATCATCTTTTAATGGGTGTTCAAGGGGAAATAGTTGCTCATCTTGAAACCAGTTTTGGCAGCATCGTAATCGGTGGCAAAGGCGATAATATTTATTCCCAAGATTTTGCCATCATCATCGATCTGGGTGGAAATGATATCTACCGCTGCCGCGCTGGTGGAGCGATGGGCGAGCTGGGAAATCCCTTCTCGGCTGTGATCGATTATGGCGGGAATGACCTTTATTTTGAAGGTGAAAAAGCTGTGAATCAAGGAAGTGGTTTCCTTGGTTGCGGCATCCTGATCGATGCGGAAGGCGATGATATTTATCACGGTGCAGATTATTCCCAGGGCGTGGGAATTTTCGGAACCGGAATTCTTTACGATCAAACCGGACAAGATGATTATCGAGTCGGGGTTTTCGGTCAGGCAGCGGGAAATGTAGGCATCGGATTACTCTTTGATGAAGGCGAAGGCGACGATAGATATTTTGCCAAAGTCTGGGCGCAGGGATTGGGTTCGGTGTTTGGTTACGGCATGCTGCAGGACGGCGGTGGAGATGACACTTACCGCACCGGAGGCGCTTATCTGCATGCTCCTTTATTACCAAATGATTATCAATCTTTTAGTCACGGTTTCGGCATGGGCTGGCGTCCAAGAGCGGGTGGCGGCATCGGTGTTTTATACGATGTTAGCGGTAACGACTTTTATGACGGAGAAGTTTTCTGCGAAGGCTCGGCTTACTGGTATTCGCTGGGAATGCTGATAGATGGCGGCGGCAATGACAGTTACAATGCTGCTCAATACGGACAGGGAGCTGGAATTCACCTGGCGATCGGAGCTTTGTGGGATCGTGGGGGAGATGATCAATATCACAGCCGCAACGGCGTGATCGGCGGCACAGCTCACGATCTTTCGGTGGGACTTTTAGTAGATGAAAACGGCGATGATTACTACACGGTTTCCGGTGGTTACGGCGTGGCGCTCACCAATTCTTTCGCGCTTTTCATCGATAAACTGGGTGACGACATGTATTCCACAAAAGAAGATCTCAGTTTTGGTGCAGTGCGCTGGGATCGTGGTTTTGCAGGTTGCGGCATCTTCCTCGACCTGGAAGGAAACGACAGATATTCCCGCAACACTTTAGCAGATAACGGCAAACTCTGGACATTCAAAGATTGGGGAATCGGGCTCGATCTGGACAGGAACATCATTGCCAGCGCCAAGGAAGAACCACTTGAAGAAATAATTCTAACTGCCGAAGATTCATTGAAAATGGTGGAAGAACTCTATGAAGAAGCTTCACTCTGGGCTGTGGGCAGCAACCGGCAGAAAGTTGCCCGGGCAGTGGAAGCCTTCAAAGCCAAAGGCATGGAAGCTGTACTTTATATTTGCGAAAACAAACTGGCAACCGACAGCAGTCTGGAATTGCGGCTCATTGACATCATCACCGAAGCTTATCCCGATTCCATTGCGCCACTACTGCTGACGAAAATCACCGATGCCAACGAAAAAGTGCAGAAAAATTCCATTCGTCTTTTGGGAGTTACGAAATATCAGGATGCTGTAGAACCGCTTTTAAAGATGCTGAAAAAGAAAAAATACCATGAACTGCGACGTTCCTTGATCGGAGCGCTGGGTAGAATCGGTGATAAAACCGCCACTGCTGAAATTATCAAATTCATCGCTGATGACGAAGAACTTTGTCGCCTCACCGTGGTGGGAGCCCTCAGCAGTTTGAAGGACGAATCTGCTGTTCCCACGTTGATCTCAGCTCTGGACGATAAAATCTTCACCGTCCGTTCCGCAGCTCTGGATGCGCTGAAAAGTTTCAAAGACCCGAAAACTGCCGACCTGCTTCTTTCCCAATCCCAAAGACCCAATACCCAATACCCGGAAATTGCCGTTAAAGCTCTTAACAATTACCTGCAATCCACTACCGACAGCACTTCCACAGCCTACGAAAAACAGAAATACCAAATAATGCTGGAACTGGAAGATTTGGCTGAAAACGAAAACGAATTGATACGCGCCGAAGCTTTGAGCACACTCTGGAAAAATGGCAGAGAACTGCAGAAGCAACAGGTTGAATTACTTTTGGAAAATGAATACAGTCCGTTTGTGAAAGCGGTTGTGGAAGAATCCGGCTACGAAATGAAAGAAAAATAGAAAGAACTACACCGGGATAAAGCGAAAAAGCGAGTAACCGCTAAGGACGCAAAGGCGCGAAGTTCATTCTTGAATATTATGAAACCTTCGGAACGGTCGAAGAACCTTCCGAACGGTTATCTTGCAGGACGTATCATTCTGATGCGTCCGAAATGTTTCAGGGATCAATCTGGACTGTATTTCCCAAAGGATCTGTTTTAATTAACAAAACATCATGAAAACTGCTACCATAAGAATATGCCATCCCTGTTATTATAAAACCACCATCTGTTGTTTGCTGAACAGAATTACCAATATCACTACTAGTTCCACCAAAAGTTCGATTCCATTCTTCATTACCTTGTGAATCCGTTTTAATTAGCCAAACATCATGCCAACCGTTACCATAAGAATCTGTCATCCCAACAATAATAAAACCACCATCTGCTGTTTGTTGAACAGAATGACCCTCGTCACTATGGATTCCACCATAAGCTTGATTCCATTCTTGATTACCTTGTGAATCCGTTTTAATTAGCAAAACATCATAAAAACTGTTACCATAAAACCGTGTTATTCCTGTTAAAATATAACCACCATCTACTGTTT
>JAUSOT010000273.1 GCA_030656075.1 Candidatus Cloacimonadales bacterium | reverse complement strand
AAAACACTTACAATCATACTTAGATGAATTTTGTTACAGATTGAATCGTAGATTTTTTGAAAATCAATTGTTTGATAGATTACTATATGCAAGTGTATTATCAAAAGGAATTACTTATGCGGAGCTAACAGGATAGTCATTAATAAAAAAGCCCAAACACAAAACGGTTTGGGCTTTTATAAATTCTTCTGATATTAGAATCCTATAGCAAATCCTGCTGTCATAGAATCATATTTGCCGATATTGTAATCAGCATTGATGTTGAATACTCCTAAACGAAATGTAGCTCCCAAGGTAAGTCGGTTTTTATTTTTTCCATCGATATCAAATTTAACATCCAACGGTTCAGCAGGAACACCATTAACATCTCCAATTTCATAGGTATATTTGAAAATCATATTGGAACTTTCCAGCATATAACCGGCATAAGGTGTGATGCTGAGGAATTTGAAGCCGAATGTTTTACTGGCATTAATGCCAAAAGCTGTTGATGTTGCAGTTACAGCTTTTCCCAGACTCATGGTTTGTGTGAAATAAGAAAGACAAATCTGGAAAGGAATCGGAGCCTTTAACCAGGCTTTAGGATTGTGTTGAATTCCAAATCCAAAATACTTAAATTCTCCCAGATCAGGAATTTTGTAAGGTGGTAAATAACGGAATGTGGCTTTTGTTCCAAAAATCGTTCCAATCTTTAGTTGAGGAGCTGCTAAAGGAAGCATATCCATTTCAACTAAACCACCAATACCAGAATCCACTCCATAGGAAGCTATATCAAAAGCCAACGGATTACCTGCCACATCAACCGTGATCGTCTGCTGTGGTGATTCAATCATTACATGTTCATCAGGATCACCAATGATGGTAGCTCCATGAATTCCAATTTCAATATCCTGCGAGACAATTGCATTTACAAGTTCATTGTAACCCAAGTCTCCAGAGTTAATGCCAGAGTTTGCTAAGATAGCTCCAGCTTGGGTTGCCGTAAACTGAAAACTTCCTGTTGCATTAAAGCTCTTATCGTCAGCAGGAAACATTGAAGCCATGAACACTACTCCAAATTCTACATTTAAACCAAAAAAGTCATTTTTGGGAGCTCGATGGAACCAAACCCCGTTAAGATTGGTGCCAAATGCTGAAACTATCGGAGCCACATAACTTTCTGCTGCCTGGCCGGAAAGTGATTCCAAAGTCTCATCTAAAGTTTGTGCCTGTGCGAATGCGAAAGACACTGCTAAAATAACCAAAAATAATACTGTTTTTTTCATTTCTACCTCCATTTAGGTAAAAGTTATCAAGATAGCTTCTTTTTTGTCAAATTGAAAATTCTGAATAATGTTCATCCAAACAAATTGCTTTACAAAAATTGGACTGCCAAATCATTTGCTATTCAATAATTAGGGAGTTTAAGATGTTCCAAAATAAGAAGATATTACTCGGTGTTACAGGTGGAATAGCCGCCTACAAAGCTGTTGATCTGGCCAGCCGGTTAACTAAACTGGGAGCAGAAGTTTATACAATCATGACTACGAATGCCTGTGAACTCATCAGCCCTGTCACCTTCAAATCTATCACACATCAGAAAGTAGTGACGAAGATGTTCGATCCCAATGCAGATATCGAACACATTTCTTTAGCAGATTGGGCTGACATCGTCATTATCGCTCCGGCTACCGCCAATATCATCGGCAAAGTTGCTCATGGAATTGCTGATGATTTACTCTCAACCACGATCATGGCAACGACTGCTCCGGTTTGTTTTGTTCCTGCCATGAATATCCACATGTACGAAAACCCGATTGTGCAGGAAAACGTCGCGAATCTTACTGAACATGGTTATTTCTTCATGGAGCCGGAATTCGGTAAACTCGCCTGCGGTTACGAAGGCAAGGGCAGATTTCCTAAAACTCAGGAAATCGTTTATTTCCTTCATACTCATCTCAATTATAAACGTGATCTGATTGGTAAAAAAATCCTGATCACAGCCGGAGCCAGCCGGGAAGAAATCGATCCGATGCGTTTCATCACCAACCATTCATCCGGAAAGATGGGGATTGCTCTGGCTCGCGCCGCACATTTTCGCGGAGCTGAAGTAACTCTTATCCACTCTGTTGTAACAGAAGAAATTCCGGAATATCTTAATGCAATCAAAACCATTTCAGCAAAAGAAATGTATGAAGCTGTTTTGCGTGAATTTCCCAAAAATGAAATTGTGATTAAAGCTGCTGCCGTAGCAGATTACACTCCTGCAATAAAAGCTGTTCAGAAAATCAAAAAGAAAGATTCTTTAAATCTGGAATTGACCGGAACGAAAGACATTCTGGCAGAGCTTGGCAAGCAGAAAAAAGCAGATCAAATCCTGGTCGGATTTGCGGCTGAATCGGAGAATATCATCCAAAATGCCAAAGAAAAACTGGAGAAGAAGAATCTGGATTTCATCGCTGCCAATGACCTGAGCGTCTCAGGAAAAGACAATACGGAGATTATCCTCTTAGGCAAAAAAACTGAACTAAAACTGAGCGGCACCAAATTCGAAGTTGCTCATCAAATTTTAGACCAAATTTTAGGAAAGAAAAGTGAATAACGCCTTAGTTCTTACCGGCGCCGGCGGAAACGTGGGAGCCTATCTGGCTCATAATTTGAGTGAAAAGGGAATTAAACTGGTTCTGGTAGTTCATAACGACACACACCGGATCGATGATCTCGAATATTGTAAAAATATCAGGATCATCAAAACCGATCTGACCGATTTAGCTGACCTGGAAAGAAAATTGAACAAGACTTTTGAAGAAACCGGTTGGATTCCCAGCAAACTGATCCATACCGCCACAGCCAGAAATCATAATGTTCAGTCGATGGTAGATACCGATCCCGAATTGTGGACTTCTATCATCCACATGAATGTGATTGGTACTTATAATATTCTTAGATGTCTGATCCCCTATTTCCGAAAAAATAAAAATGGCAAAATCGTGCTTTTTGGATCGAATGTATCACGCATCGGCCTGCCCAAAGGTTCCGCTTATTCTGCTTCCAAAGCCGCCATTGCCAATATCTGCCGTACACTTGCTTCCGAAGAAGCTCACTATAATATCATCATCAATACGGTTTCTCCCGGTCCCATCAAGATCGACGACAGCCAATACTCGGAAAGTTACCGCAAATTCAGAGAAGAATATTACAATGAAAAATTGCGGGAAATTCCCCTTAAACGCTGCGCTTCTTTCAGCGATATTTCCGGAGTTTGTGATTTTTTACTTTCCGATGAAAATTCCTATATTACCGGCGAAGAATTTTTCATAACCGGCGGAAAAATTTGAAAAGAATTTCCTGTTTACTGTTACTTCTATTCTGCAGCATTATCCTTTTTGCCAAACCGGAATATGCCGGCTATCCTTTCGCCGGACTTTCCAATGATACCGGATTCTACAGCGGGATTCTGGGCTATATTCGCTACCGGCCTGCTCACTTCGACAGCACGATCGCCAAAAACGTTTTTTATTTCAGCACCGCCTATAGTGAGAAAAAACAATTCAATTTTTTGTTTAAACCGGCTGTTCGCTTCAAGAATGGATTGTATGAACTGAAAACCGAACTTGAATATAAAAAATGGCCTTCCAAGTTTTATGGAATCGGCATGGGAACGGATCGCGATGAGTTTGAAAAATTTACTTCTCAGGAAAGGAAATTATTTTTCAATTTCACCCGAAATCTGACAGACAAGTGGGATATTTCTTTGGATTATGAATATCTCGATTACCATCTCACAAAAACAGAGGAAAATAGATTATTGGAGAATGGAAAGTTTGTAAATCCCAATAATGAAATGAGTTCCGGACTTGGATTTTCAATCGATTTTGATACTCGAAATTCCGAGTCTTTTCCTTCTTTGGGGGGACTGTACAGTATTCAGTTCATAGAATTTTCGCATCATCTGGGCAGCGATCACGGTTTTTCCCGAACCAGACTTGATTTACGAAAATTTCTACAAATCAGTGAACAGCACACGCTGGCTTTTCAATCATATTTCTCCACGATCCAGGGTGATGCTCCCTTTTATCAGCTGAACTATTTGAATGATAATATGCGCGCCATCACATCTAACCTCTACATCGACAGGAATGCCTATATTTTCAGAATGGAAGACAGGTTTTTCCATTGGAACAGCGGATTTGAACAAAGATTCGGTCTCGTTTTCTTCGCAGAACTCGGGGAAGTAATTCCTGAAATTTCGAAATTTAATATCGCTCAAACTCAATTTAATTACGGTTTGGGATTTCGTTATTCCTTCTTCCTGGAAGACAGGATGAACGCCCGCATCGATATTGGTTTTGGCGAAGTAAAAGCCAGCATTTCCATAGCGACAGGAGAAGTATTTTGAAACTATCATTGCTGCTAATTATTTTTTTTATTCTAATCGTAAAGGCGAATGCCTTCCAAACAGGAGAAACTCTAATCTACGATATCAAATACGGAGTGATCACAGCGGGTGAATCGACACTTACGCTCAAAGAAATAACTTACCGGGACACGATAGCCTGTTACCAGATCCTGTCAAAAGCCTCAACAAACTCATTTTTTGACAAAGTTTATAAAGTTCGTGATGAAATTGAATCCATCTGGCGAATTAGAGATTTGCAGGCATTACGGTTTACTAAAAAACTGAGGGAAGGCAATTATAGACAGCATCGCATCCATTTCTATTACCCGGAGCAAGGTTTCACGATCTATACAAGAATCGGTAAAAATAAAACTAAAGAAGATCGGATGGATATTCCACCCTTTACCCAGGATATTCTCAGCTCTTTCTACTATCTCAGAATGCAGGAATTTACAGTTGGAGATACAGTTGTGGTGAATGTGACTGCGGACGGTAGAAACTATCCAGCGAAAATAATAGCCCGTAAGTTGGAAAAAATTGAAACCATTTTCGGTGAGAAGGAATGCATCGTTGTGGAACCGATATTGGAAGGTGAAGCGATCTTCAAACAAACCGGAGAAATTTATATCTGGATCACCAACGACGAATACAAAATCCCCGTTTTACTGAGCAGTAAAATTATCTTTGGGAGTTTTAAAGCAATCCTGAAAGATGCTAAAAATGTGCCGTACAAAATCAAAAATTAAATGATGAAGGATCTTACCAAAACCCGCAGCTATTGGTATGATCTACCACCTGATCTGATAGCGCAATATCCGCTGGAAAACCGCTCGGAAAGCAGGCTGCTGAAATTGAATAAAAAATCGGGAGAAGTGTCGCAGCACAAATTTTCCGATATTATCGATTTTCTCAAATCCGGTGATGTGCTCGTGGTGAATAAAACCAAAGTTATTCCTGCCCGTTTATTGGGAATGAAACCGACCGGAGCAAAAGCAGAAATCTTTCTTCTAAGTCAATTATCGGAAGATACCTGGGAATGCCTGGTGAAACCGGGAAGAAGATTACAGATCGGAGCAGAGATTTTGTTTTCCGATGATTTCAAAGCTGAAATCATTGACCTTGCAGAAGCAGGCGGCCGCATCGTGAAGTTTTTTTGGGAAGGTGATTTCTGGCAGCAATTAGATAAACTCGGCAAGATGCCGCTTCCCCCCTACATCAAACGCGATTCCAATGAAAAAGATAAAGAAACATATCAAACCGTTTATGCTCAGGAACGCGGTTCGGTAGCTGCTCCCACGGCAGGATTGCATTTCACACCGGAATTGATGCAGCAGATCAGAGAAAAAGGCATCGATATTCTGGAAGTCGTTCTGCGAGTTGGCTTAGGAACTTTTCGACCTGTGAAAACTGAAAATATAGCCGAACATACAATGCACAGCGAATTCTGTCAGATTTCGGAACAAACTGCTGAAAAAATCAACAAAGCAAAAACGAAAAACAAACGTATCATTG
>JAUSOT010000272.1 GCA_030656075.1 Candidatus Cloacimonadales bacterium | reverse complement strand
TGAAAGAAAGCTTCGGAAGAGAAAACTCTTTTCGAAGCTTCACTCAAAGAAAATCTTCCCGCTGAGATTCGGAAAGTATCGCATCCAATTTTTTTCATTCACAGAAAGTGACCGCATATTACTTTATCAGCTTAAATATCCTGTTCCAGCGGAATACGTTCTTCTTTTCTATTTTACTGTAATATTCCAAAATATCCGTTTTGGGCGGAGCGCCATGCGAGAAAAAGATAAACAGCGGAGTTCCGTTGATATCTTGCTTATCCAGAAACCCCCAAAAACGACTGTCCAGACTTACATCACGGTTATCTCCCATTACAAAATATTGGTCTTCAGGAACAGTGACCGGACCGAAATTATCTTTACTTCCCATCACTTTTCCATTCCATTCAATATCGCCTTTATTACGTGGAAAAGTATCACGCTGAATTATCTGCCGATCGATATATTGCTCTTTCCCGACCGTGTATTTATCACCGTTCACATAGACGATTTTATTTTTGACTTCCACCGTATCGCCGGGCAAACCTATCACCCGTTTCACGACGTTTTTCTTAGTGTGGACCACGATTTTGAAATTAACTTTATCCCAGTAGATCGGCTTGATGAAAAGAGCATAATTTTCTCTACCCAGCAATGGTCTGGGATCATCATGGCAGGGAATTCCGGGTTCTTCCGCCTGAGCCGGATATTGGAAAGTGACAATATCCCCTTGCTTGGGTTCGGTGAAGAAATATTTTAATCTGTTCGCTACCAGATAATCGCCAATGAGCAGAGTTTTTTCCATGGATGAAGAAGGAATTTTAAAATTCTGGAAAATATAATTTTTGATGAGAAACGCCACCACAAAAGCAAATAAAATGGCTTCCAAATATTCCTGGAAGGTGTTCTTTCTTCTATGATACTTCTTATTCATTTTCTTCTTGAACATAATATGCTCTCCCTTCAGTTTCAAATAATTCGTATTCTTCCATTCGCAGGTAATAACGCTCGATCATTATGTAGGAAAACGGGATAGTAACCAAAAGTCCCAGACCGATCAATGCCAACCCCAGCAGATTAATGAGAAACAGGAAGAATACTACGAAGAACTGCTGCCAGCGAGTTTCGGTTCCGGCTTTATAGCTCAGGTATATTGCTTTGAACGGATTCATCTTTCTTCTTATCATCAAGATTGGAACCGGTAAGACAATTGCAATCCAATACAAAACCAGAATCAAGCGCACTTCATGCAGGATCGGATCGGTGGCAATGTTCAGGAAAGCGCCCGTACAAAGTATTTTCAAAAAAATGAACCAGGCAATATTGATCAGCACGAACAGAAAATATTTGGGATAATGCTGGGCATGTTGGAAAAACAATTTGATGGTGAACGGCTTTGCCAGAAAATTGCTTTCAAAGGAAAAAGGGATGAGAGCCAAAGGTGCGATCAGCAGCAAAACCAGGTTGTTGTACCAGAAATAATGCGCTCCCAGCACCACCGATAAGCCGATGAAACTGAATACGCAGATGACCATGAAAATGGCAAAAGCATAGTAAGATGCTTTCACTTCTTTAAATTCCTGCCAAGTTTGCTTCCAGTTCTGTTTGGCTGATAGTCCGGTAGAAAGCGCCTTGGTCGATGTTCCGCATTTATCGCAAAAAATCTGGTGTTCAGCTAATTGATTATTGCAGATCTTAGCGCTTTTTTCAAAAAACGATTTCTTCTCGAATAGTGTTCCTTTACATTTCATTTACTACCTCATATTGTATATTATTTATTCATTTTTCAAAAGTCTAAGTCCGTTCAATCCCAGCAAGATGAAGAGCGAGCTGACGAAAAATCCCAGCCAGTTCCGCAGCAGGAATGCTCCGAATTCCACGAAATTGCTGATGATGTATAGGTTTATAAAAATTACAAAAATGAACATGAAAACCTGACTGTAGTTTTTATTGATCAGTAGTTTCTCTCGTTCATCAGCCTGGTGTTTGAAAATAAAGGGTGTGAGAAATCCCAGGTTCAGGCTATACATTCCTTTGATGCCAAAAATGCTGACGCAGATCAAACCGATCACACCAACAATGGTCAGAAAAGAGTATGTTTTATTCATTTTTCCTCCAGATAAAAAATCTCTTCGACATTTTTTTGAAAGACTTCGGCAATCAATAAAGCAAGTTTAACGGATGGATTGAATTTTCCTTTTTCGATGGATAGAATTGTCTGACGAGTAACTTCTACCTTTATCGCCAGATCCTGTTGGGTCATCTTACCTTGCAAATAACGCAGCTCCCGCAGCTTGTTTACCAATGTTTTCATTTTAGCTCCCGCAGCTTGTTCGCCAAAGCTTTCAAACCATCTCCTTTTCTACTTCAAATTAAGCCTTTTTCATATTTCATAACTTATTGTAATAAAATAAGTTAAAAACACTAAAAACATCCTGACTACCTCCTGACAGGTAATTTTAGCTAACACCTTATTACTTTTGAAATTAGCCTCATCCCCAATGAAATATTCAGCAAGCTGAATTTCACGGGGTAAACCGACTTCGCTTCGCTCAGCCACCTTCTCCAAAGGAGAAGGAAATGAAACTTCCAATTGGCTAAACCCACTATTTTCCCTCTCCCCTGGGGTGGGCTGGGTGGGGCAAAAAACACTTAATTATGCAGAACCCTTACTTCAAATTAGCTGGAGTCGAAGTAAACAATACTATACATCACGTCAAGTATTATTTACATTGAATTTATTTTCAAAACAGAGTTACACAAAAACAGAGTTCAGAGAGAGAAGTAAATTTATGATCCTGATTTTTCAAACATCTTGACCAATTTTCAGGAATTTTCAGCTTAAAATCCATAGATTTTGGGGAGAGTGAATGGAAAATAAAATAATCCGTATTTTACAGGATCAAACAGAATTTTTTAATTCGCAACAAACAAAAGAAATCAAATTCCGTTTGAGACAATTGAAGAAATTTAAAGAAGCTATCCTGCAATTTGAAGATAGGATTTACGATGCATTATACAAAGATCTGCATAAGTCCAAAGTGGAAGCTTATGCCTCCGAGATCGGTTTGTGTTTGAAGGAAATTTCTTATTTTCAAAGGAATCTGAAGAAATGGGCAAAACCCCAGCGCGTGAAAAGTCCATTGCTGTTTCCACTCAGTACAAGTAGAATCTATTCTGAACCATTTGGGAAAGTTCTCATCATCAGTCCCTGGAATTATCCTTTCGGGCTTTCCATCACGCCGCTCATCGCAGCAATCGCCGCCGGAAATACTATAATTTTAAAGCCTTCCAGGATTTCAGCTCACACTTCGCAGGTAATGCTGGAAATGATCGAATCGGCTTTCGAGTCGAATTACATTCACGTTATAAAAGCAAATGCAGAAAATTCCCGAGATGTTCTAAAATTTAAATTTGATTACATTTTCTTCACTGGAAGTGAAAAAGTTGGCAAGATAGTGATGCAGGCTGCCGCTGAAAATTTAACTCCAGTTACTTTGGAAATGGGTGGAAAAAGCCCCTGCCTTGTCGATAGAAACTGCAATCTGGAAAAAACTGCCCGAAGGATTGTTTACGGTAAATTCCTGAACTGCGGACAAACCTGCATCTCACCTGATTATCTATTTGTGCATCAGGAAATCAAAGACAAATTGATCGAAAATATCAAAACGAAGATCGAAGAATTCTATGGAAATGATCCGCAAAAATCACCGGATTACGGCAGAATAATCAGGAAGGAACATTTTGAAAAACTGCTCAGATTAACAAAAGATACGAAAGTGATTCTGGGTGGAAAGAATAATATCGATGAGCTTTATTTCGAGCCAACCTTGATCGAATGTGATGAGACTTCACCCATCATGCAGGAAGAGATTTTTGGCCCGATTTTACCGGTTTTCACGTTTACTGATAAAAAAGAAGTTATCGATTTTATCAATAATAGACCAAAACCACTGGCTTTGTATGTGTTTTCCAATGACAAAAAATTCCGGAACGAAATTTTGAATCAAACTTCATCGGGAGCAGTCTGCGTTAATGATACTGTACTTCATTTTGCTAACGAGAATCTGCCGTTTGGCGGAGTTGGCAGCAGCGGGATGGGCAGTTATCATGGCAGGAAAAGTTTCGAGACTTTTTCCCATCAGAAAAGCGTGATGCGGAATACAAATCTGTTTGAAATCCCGAAACGCTATCCTCCGGCGGATGAAAGCACGCTGAAGATTTTGAAGTGGTTGGTGAAGTGATGAATTCAACCTCATCCCCAGCCCTTCTTGAGATCGTTTGTTTCACAAGCCGACTCATACCTATCGAGGAGAAGGGAGCTTAAGATGCTGCTGAAAGAATATTAAAATCTCGTTCCTAAACTCCTGTTTGGGAACGTAAAGTTTTTGTGAAACTCCTGTTTCGCTATAGAATTCACCCTTGCTATTTCCCTCTCTTTCACGCTTCGCTCAAAGCGAGGGAACATGAAATGCCGTTGTAAGTTAATCCAATTGTAAGTCTTTGTTCGTTTTCGTTCGTTGTTAACTGTTTTCAACCTTGCGGAGGTTTGAAACCTGCGCAAGGTTTTACAAAATCACGCTTTCCTGGTATTCTCCAAAAACTTCCCGCAGCACTCCGCAAATCTCGCCCAGAGTAGCATATTCTTTTACGGCTTCTACGATGAGCGGCATCAGGCTATCAATTCCTTCGGCTGCTTTACGGATCGCTTCTAATTTAGTTTGAACCAGCTTATTATCGCGTTTGCTTTTCAGTTTTTTCAGTCCGGTTTTCTGGTTTTCACCAATGATCGGATCGACGCGCAGCAGTTTCGGTTTATTCTTTTCTACAACTTTGAATTCGTTTACACCCACCACAATGCGCTCTTTGGTTTCGATGGAACGCTGGTAATCGTAGGCGCTGTTCTGGATTTGCTGTTGAGCATAACCTTTTTCGATAGCACTCACCATACCGCCCATTTTCTCGATCTTCTCGATCATTTCACCAGCTTCATCCATCAATCCTTTGGTGAGCGATTCCACATAATATGAACCAGCCAGCGGATCGATGGTGCTGGTCACTCCGCTTTCATGTGCCACGATCTGTTGCGTTCGCAAAGCTATCTGAACAGAATCTTCGGTAGGAAGCGCCAGAGCTTCGTCACGGCTGTTGGTGTGCAGGGATTGCGTTCCGCCCATCACTGCTGCTAAGGTTTGGATCGTGACGCGGACAACGTTGTTATCCGGTTGTTGAGCTGTGAGAGTGCAGCCGGCAGTTTGCGTGTGGAATCGCAGCATCATCGATCTGGAGTCGGTTGCGCCAAATTGTTCTTTCATTATCTTTGCCCAGAGGAAACGGGCGGCGCGGAATTTGGCAACTTCTTCCAAAAGGTCGTTATGCGCGTTGAAGAAAAATGATAATCGGGGAGCGAAATCATCCACATTCATGCCGCTTTCGATGGCAGCTTTCACATAAGCCACGCCGTCAGCCAGGGTGAAAGCGATTTCCTGTGCTGCTGTGGAACCCGCTTCACGAATATGATAGCCGCTGATGGAGATCGTGTTCCACTGGGGAACTTCTTTGCTGCAATAGGCAAAAATATCTGTGATGAGCCGCATGGATGGTTTAGGCGGGAAAATATAGGTTCCCCGGGCAATGTATTCTTTAAGAATATCATTTTGGATCGTACCACGCAGTTTGTCAGCACTAATCCCTTGTTTTTCGGCCACGGCAACATACATTGCCAGCAGCACTGCCGCCGGTGCGTTAATCGTCATGGATGTGGAAACTTTATCCATGGGAATGCCATCGAAAAGCACTTCCATATCTGCCAGCGAATCTATCGCCACGCCAACTTTCCCTACTTCGCCTTCGCTGATAGGATCATCGCTGTCGTAACCCATTTGAGTGGGAAGATCAAAAGCGATACTGAGCCCGGTTTGCCCTTTTTGCAGCAGAAATTTATAGCGTTCATTCGATTCCCGGGCATTGCCAAATCCGGCATACTGACGCATCGTCCAAAATCTGCCGCGATACATGGTAGGTTGCACACCACGCGTGTAAGGATAAACTCCCGGAAATCCGATTGCTTCATTGTATTTAATGTCTTCTGTATCTTCTGGTGTATAAAGCCTTTTCACTTCCGTATCCGAAACGGTGACGAATTTCTGCTTTCTTTCCGGAAAACGGCTGATCGTTTTCTCAACAGTTTTTTCAAACTGCTGTTTCTGCTCTTCAAAAGTCTTCGGCATAACTTTCTCCCGATTAATAATCTTGTTTTTTAATTCCAATTTCGTTGTATTTGTGTCAAATAGTTTGGGAAAAAACTCGTTAACCTTGCGAATAATGCGTCGTATTTGCCATGTAAAACGATCGCTGGAATTCTTTCACAACTATCAGTTGTCGAACTTCTTGCTTCTCTCGACCTTCGCAACGGCTGATCATCTGCCACCGACATTTCACCGAATATCACCGAAACCTTGCAGAATTTTTAGAATGATAATAAAAATCGGTCATGACATTCGATCACAACCGGATTTCTTCATCTATTGCAAGGAAATCTTTATTTTAACAAAATCACTTTTTTTACAGAAGTATATCTGCCGTTTTCTCTCATATCGGCAAAATACATACCGGATGAAACATTCTTGCCGGCATCGTCCGTTCCATTCCAAACCACACTATGCTGACCGGCTTCAAGCTGATCGTCGATAAGTCGTTTAACTCTTTGTCCTTTTAAATTGTAAATACCAATCGACACAAACGAGGACGTTTGTGTAACGTTGAACTTTATCGTTGTGCTGGGATTGAAAGGGTTTGGATAGTTTCCGATAATCCCGGATTTCGAACCGATCAAATCATCATCCGTTCCCACTCCATAAAGCAGCATGAAATCCTGATTTTCCGTAACCTGATTTGTAGTTACATTCACATCGCTCAAATAATCGGGTTCATAATTGAGAAGTTCGGCGGAAAGATCGTACATTCCGGCTTTCAAATCAAGGAGATAATTTCCATTCTCATCAGGATGAATCACAAATTTTCCAGTTCGAACCAAGGCATCCTGCAAATTGCCGCTTCCACCGTTAAGTTCACCTAAACCGCTGATCGAACCCCACTCCTGGGTGATCACTTTAGCTTCGATGCAAAAATTAAAGTCATTGTTGGATGCTAGTTCGATCCAGTTCCCATTCCTGAAAAAAGCTCCTTTTCCTGCGATGCGCGGCCCTGCATCGCGATAAGCCATTGCACCTGTTTCGGAAAAGATTTTATAACCAACCAAATACTCCTGATCGGTCTCGATTGAGACAAAAGAATTGAGATCTATATCCAGCCATTCTCCGGCAGAGAAAGCTGTGATTTCTGTTTCGCTCATCAGCACATTACCGAACCATACCTGAGCAAAGAGTTCACCTTCATCATTA
>JAUSOT010000270.1 GCA_030656075.1 Candidatus Cloacimonadales bacterium | reverse complement strand
GATATTCTTTTTCAAATGAAACCTGAAAAAGTTGTCAATTCTTATGTATTCAAAGTATTTCCTGGAAATGATAAAAAAGTAATACGAGTTATGAAAAAAATAATTCGAGGACTTTGTTATGAACATTATAATAAAACTATTCCAGATAACCAAGTTTGGACAGATATTTTAAAATACAAAATTCCAGAGCAGTTTGAAAATGAACTGAATTATGCTCATCGTGAAAAGGACATTGTTGAATATCGATACAACAAAATTGATGATAGTGAAATACATTCTGTATGGTTCATAACATTTTTTGAAAGAACAACGTTTATTGGAATTGTTTATAATAAATTATCCGAATAAAAATTGGAGGATTATATGTTAAAAAAATCTCTTTTTCTATTAACTCTAATAATTTCATGCAATATAATTTGTGCTGTTACCGTTAACGGTTATGGATATCTTGAAAACCAAACAAATCATGAAAACATAAAAGTTGTTTTTACACGTACTATACCAAGCGTATTAATTGATTCTACTTACACTAATTCTGATGGATTTTATACTCTCAATCCTGAAGCTGGGATTTATGATATCACATTTACTAAAGAATTATATCATCCAATTCAATTAAATGATGAAATTCTTTATTCTAATGCAACAATACAAGATGTTTTACTTTTAGGAAATCCTACAGTAATTAATGTTCCTTCATTTTTATCAACTATTCAAGAGGCTATAGATTTTGCATGGGACGGAGATACTATTTTAGTACAACCTGGTACTTATGTAGAAAATGTAAACTTTCTTGGTAAAGCTATAACTGTCGCCTCATTATTTTTGACTACGCAAGATACAACCTATATTTCACAGACTATAATAGATGGCAATTCAAACGGTCATGTTGTTGAATTCATCTCTGGAGAAGATTCATTATCAGTTATCATGGGTTTTACAATTACTAATGGCTCTGCTATAGGAACCGGTAATGATGGATGTGGTGGCGGTATATTTTGCTATAATGATTCTAGTCCGTTAATAACAAATTGTATTATTTCCAATAATATTGCCACAAGTGAAGGTGGAGGTATTTATAGCTTATATTCAAATTTTAAATTAGTTATGTCAGTAATAAAAGAAAATTCATTAACTTACTCTGGAGGTGCTGGTTTATCAATTTTTAATGGAAGTAACCCGACTTTAGATGATGTAATAATTTATAATAATAACGGTATTGGGGTCTCAACCCAAAGTTCAGTTCCCGTTATAAAAAATTCTAGCATATATAATAATGATGGTAATGGAATCTATTGTTATTCGTCGAGTCCACAAGTTATAAATACAACAATCACAAATAATCATTCTGAATCCGTTGGTTCAGGTATCTATCTGTACATAAACTCAAATATGTATATGGAAAATGTAACCATTTCAAATAATTATGAAGGGCAATATGGTGGTGGTGGTGGTATTTATTGCTATAATTCAGATCCAATCATTCTAAATTCAATTATTTCTGACAACTCGGGTGATTATGGAATATATGTTGAATCTGGTAACCCTACAATAAGTTATTCAGATTTTTGGAATAATGACAATGGTAATTTTTATAATTGTAATTCATGGGTTGGAAACAATATTACTACAAATGCAAACGGTGATTCTTGTGATGCATTCATGAATATTCAATTAGACCCATTATTTGTAGATTTAGCAAATCATAATTTTAATCTATCAATGAATTCACCATGTATCGATGCTGGAGATCCCAACTTATCTTTTGATCCAGATGGTACAATTTCTGATATGGGAGCACTCTTTTTTGATCAAACACCTTTTTTTCCAATAGCTGATTTTTCAGCAGATGTTTATAATGGAGTTGTTACCTTAACAATAAATTTTGCAGATCAATCATCTATAGGTAATTTAGGTAATTCCATTGATAGCTGGCAATGGGATTTCAATAATGATGGTGTCATTGATTCTAATCAACAAAATCCACAATTTACTTTTTATGAAAGAGGTTTTTATACAGTTTCCTTAACAGTCACAGACGGTTCTTATTCTGATACAGAAATTAAGGAAGATTTTATTGAGTTAGTTAATTCAGTTCCAATCATTCAAAATCCGATAAATGATTTTTCTTTTAATGAAGACACATCAAATTCATCAATAAATCTGAATAATGTTTTCGATGATCCAGATTTGACCTACGGAGATGAGCTTTCATTTTCTTTTTCTGGCAACATTAATATTCAGGTTGAAATAGTGGATGGTTTAGTAACACTAACACCTGATATAGATTGGTTTGGATCTGAAAATATAACATTTACTGCAACTGATGATCAGAATGAATTTATATCTGATGAAGTGATTGTAACTGTTATTCCTGTAAATGATCCACCCATTCTAAATATAACTGGCACATTTGAAACTGATGAAGACTTACCTTCGCAAATTTATGACTTTAGTAGTTTCTGTTCTCAAACGTTTGGTGAAACTGATGTTCTCACTCTCACAGCAGATAACTCTACTCATATCAATGTAACGATCACAGATTTTGATGTTGTATTCCAATCCAATACCAATAATTGGCATGGAACAGAAGAGATCACATTCTTCTTAGACGATAATGTAACACTGCTCGCAGATAGGAGTATTCACAAACACAGAAATCCTGATTTTTCCAGCAGGGATATAGTTGAGCAGACTATTAATGTTACTATCAATCCCGTAAATGATCCGCCGACAATTGTTTTACCGGATGATTTAACTTTTGAGGAAGACGGACAATTAGTAGAGGATTTTTCTTCTTATATCAGTGATATCGATGATGATGATCTCACTTTGAGTGTTCAAGGAAATAATAATGTTCTGGTTGATATTGCCGGGGCAATTGTTACATTTACTGCTTTAGAAAACTGGTTTGGTAGTGAAATGCTCTTTTTTACTGTAGATGATAATCAAACAAGGGCTACAGCTATAGATAGTGTGGAAGTAATAGTAACGCCGGTTAACGATCCACCGGAACTAATCAGCCATACTCCTGCGGAACTGTCTTTCACTGTTGGGCAGGATTCAACGGTTACCTTCAATGTGGAAGCTGAGGATATTGACAGCGATCTGGTTTACGAATGGTACGTGGATGGAGTGCTGCAAACGGAGATTTCCGAAACTTTTATCTATCAGTTCCAAGAAGTAGGTTCTGCCACCGTCACTTCAAATATTTCCGATGGAGAATACAACATTGAAACTTTGTGGGAAATAACAGTTGAACCAGTCTCAAGTGGGGGAGATATGGTGATTTCTGCCACCAAACTCTACCAGAACTATCCCAATCCCTTCAATCCCACCACTACCATCCGCTTCGACATAAAAGAGAATGAAAGCGGAATACTGACAATCTTCAACCTGAAAGGGCAGATGATCGCGACTCATAAGTTCAATTCTGGTCAACATACATATCAGTGGGATGGCGGAGATAGCGGTAGTGGACTTTATTTTTATCAGTTGAGAACTATCAGTGAGGTTTATACCAGAAAGATGTTGATGCTGAAATAAAGAACTTGAAATCTATGCGTCGGTTTTTCTCAAAAACCGATCGCTGATTATCTTTCACTTAACTTACGATTCTCTTAAAGACTCTTCCAATTTACAATTTTAAGGTTGTTTGTAATTGAGATATAGTGAAGGAAGCCTTAAAAGGATTAGAGAAACCTTGAAAAGGCTTAAGAGAAAGAAACCTGCTTATAAACCTTTTCAAGGTTAATATAAAAAACCCCAGTCGAGTTCTTTTAGAACCCAACTCGGGTTTTTTATTATGTAAATCCTGTTATCCTGTCTAAATCTTAAGAATTAATCAGGGTTTTCATCTCCAGCACTGCTTCGGCTAAACCGGTGAAAACAGCGCGTGATATGATGCTATGACCGATATTATATTCTTCAAAAACATCCATTTCCACAAGTTCATGAATATTATGATAATTGAGTCCATGTCCGGCAACGACCCGCATATCGAGTTCTTCCACCAGAATTGCAGCATCATAAATTCTTTCCAGTTCTATTTGAATTTCGTTTTTATCTTTCAAGTTGGCATATTTTCCAGTATGAATTTCTACAGCATCAGCGCCAATTTCTTTGGCGAGTTTGATCATTTCCAGATCCGGTTCGATGAACACACTTACTTCGATACCGGCAGCTTTGAGTTGTTTTATTTTCTCAGCGTGTTCCGGTTTCAAGTTCAAACCGCCTTCGGTAGTCAGTTCTTCCCTTTTTTCAGGAACCAGAGTTACTGTATCAGGCTTAATCTTTTTAGCTATCTCGATCATTTCATCTGTGGCTGCCATTTCCAGGTTCAAACGAGTTTGAATAGTTTTGCGCAGGATTTTCAGGTCACGATCCTGGATATGTCTGCGGTCTTCGCGTAAATGAATAGTGATCTGGTCAGCTCCATGCTGTTCGGCAATTGCTGCTGCCTGAACCGGTTCCGGTTCGATTCCCATCCTGGCCTGGCGGATAGTTGCTACGTGGTCTATGTTTACACCGAGTTGAATCATTTTAGCTCCTATGTTTTCTAAATAAATTCATTCCGTCCCCCTTGAAAGGGGGAATTAAAGGGGGTTTGCTAAACTATATCAAGATTATTATAATCTAACAAAACCCCTCTTGATCTCCCCTTACGAAGGGGAGCAAGCTTATCTTTTCAGGATTCTATAAAGTAATTTCTCCAAAAGAATCTCAGTATTATTGGATATCCTTCCAAAGAACAACGTGCAAGATTCGTCAGGATGACAATAACACTCTATTTAAAAATCTAATTTTCTTACAGTTCACAATTTATCGTGTTTAATAAATATCTCAGCGCTGCTGCGCAATTTCTTCAGATGCCGTATTAACTGCAGTTCGCAATCTATTTGCTGAAGACGCTTTTGAAGTGCATCTTTAACTTCTTCAAAGGCGGCAATTTTGCTATTCTTGCGATCTGTGATCATGATGAGATGATAGCCAAAAGGTGTCTTCACCGGCTCGCTGATCTCATTTAAACTCAAGTTGAAAGCGACATCATCAAATTCTTTCACCATCTTGCCACGTGTGATATAACCCAGTTCGCCGCAGGTGCAATGACTGGGACATTGAGAATGTTCACCGGCCAGAGCCAGGAAATCTTCTGCACAGGATATTGAATTTCTGATCTCGAGAATCTTCTGCAAACTTTCCTTATCTTCGCCTTGAATCAATATATGTGAAGCTTTCACCATTTCCTGGGTAACGAAAGCTTCTTTATTATTCACATAGATATCACTTAATTTGTCCATTGGTATATCATCGGTTGGCGGAAATTGCCGCTGGATATATTCTTTCACCAGTAAATCGTTATGAAGCCGGTCTTTTATGGTTTCATAATTAAGATTGTGGATGGCCAGCATTTCATCAAATTCTTCTTTGGAATCATACTTCAGCATTATTTCCACAAACTCATTTTCGATCATTTCCGCATTGATATCAATATCAGAATTCTTAGCTTCCAAAAGGAGGAGATAACCGTCTATTAATTGCTCGACAGCTCTACTTTTTGCTTCTTCGGTCGGTTCTTCCAATTTCATTTTAGACATCACAACATTCAATTCTGCTTTATATTCTTTTGTACTGATCTGATAATCATTTACAATCGCAATTATCATCCATTCTCCTTATTCTTCCTCAAGAAACTCATCTATTACTTTATTTATAGCATAAAAGCTAATACCGGAAGCAGCTATTGTCAAATCGAAAACTACTTTTCTATACCAGGTCATCTGACGTTTAGCATAATTGCGGGTGTGCTGCTTGATTGCATCGCTGCAAACATCTAACGAAACGCCATTTTCAAAGTATGGAATGAGTTCTTTGTAACCAACTGTATTCAATCCTGGAGAGGTTTTAGCAAAACCCTTTTGCAACAGGTTTGCAGCTTCGTCCAATAATCCGGCAGCCATCATTTCATCCACCCGCTGATTGATGCGCGAATAGATTTTTTCTCTTTCATCCGTAAGCAATAAATTCAAGAAGCGGAAGTTCTTTTTTTCAGCAGGATTTTCCTGCCAGAGCTGTGTGATCGTTTTTCCTGTGAATTCGTAAACTTCCAGCGCTCGAATGATCCGGTTCAGATCGTTGGGATTGGCTCGGATTGCCGAATCAGGATCGATTTGCTGTAATTTCTGATGCAGAAATTCGCTGCCTTTTTCTGCTGCTTGCTCTTTCAGTTTTTCTCTTATTTCTTGGGGAACGTTCGGAGATTGGAAAATACCTTCCATTAATGCTTTAACATAAAATCCGGTTCCTCCCACGACAAGCGGAATTTTATTTTCAGAATGGAGCTGCTTGATGATTTTAGCGGCATCTTTCTCAAAATCCCCGGCGCTGTAAACCTGGTCGGGAGTGATGATGTCGATGAGATGATGTTTGATCTTTTTCTGTTCTGGTTGGGAAGGTTTCGCCGTTCCGATAGCCATGAATTTATAAACCTGCCGGGAATCGGCAGAGATTATTTCTGTTTGGAAATGACGGGCAATTTCCAGCGCAACCGAACTTTTGCCGACGGCTGTAGGTCCTTGCAAAATGATTACTGGTATCATGCTAATATTAAATCAATCTTAGAATAGCACATTTATTTTTAAAATTTCCACCTTGCTCCCATTTGTAAGGGGAGATCAAGAGGGGGTTTTTCGAATCAGAAAATAAATGCTTTAAGTTATTCATGTCATAATTTTTAAAATAATATCAGATTCTTTTGAATTTCTTTTCAAATTCCGAGAGCGGCATCTTGATGATGAGCGGCCTGCCATGCGGACAATAGTAGGGAACTTCGCAGGCAAAAAGATCATTGATGAGCGCCAGCATTTCTTTGCGTCCCATTTTTCTGCCGGCTTTGATAGCGGCTTTGCAGGCTACCGATTTGGCGATGCCTTCTCTGAAATCTTCGGTTTCCGACAATTCATCTTCCAGTTGTTTGATGATCTCGACAAAGATGTCTCCCCCATCCCAATCCTCCAGCTCAATGGGAATTTCATCGATTACGATAGAATTCCCGCTGAATGTTTTGATCGAAAAACCGATTTTCTGGAAAGTTTCCAGGTTTTCGGAGATCAATTCAGGAATGGTTGTACTGAGGTGCGGCGGCAGATCGATCACGATCGGAAAAAGCAACTTCTGGGTTTGAGCCGGAGCACCATGAATCCGATGCAAGATTTTTTCATAAATTATTCTTTCATGGGCAGCATGCTGATCGATGATCATCAAACCTTCTTCCACCTGCACAAAAATGTAACTCTGATGCAGCTGCCAGGGATTGATCACTTCTTCTTCCGGACGTAAAAACATGTCCTGTTTTTTGGGCAGCAGGTTTTCTTCCAAAGCTTTATCGGCATTCGAACTCGCTCGGAACATATCGGGTTGATAGATTTGTTTCAGTTCTTTTTTCACTTCACTAAAACGCTTTTTATCTGTTCTCTTAGAAAAAATCTTCGATTCGATCGGAGTGGTTCTGCCTGCTTGTAATGTATCGGAAAGCTTCGTTTTTATAGCTTTGAAACGATTCTCTTCATAATCTAAGAGATGTTTGCTAATCGCATTCTTCACAAAAGCATGGATATTGCCCGGATCGCCGAAACGCAATTCCAGTTTGGCAGGATGAACATTGAAATCCACTTCGGATGGATCGACCTGCAAAAAAAGAATAAACGGAGGTGTTTTGCCTTGTTGAAAAATTCGCAGTTTTTTGATGAACGGTTCATAGGCTGATTTAATGCTGTGTAAAATGATCTTATCCCGGATGAATCTGCCGTTCACAAAAATATAGCGGTAATCGGCAAATCCCTGCGATTCATCTTCCAAACCGGCAATATAACCACTTAATTCCATGTTTTCGGCTTTCACGTTTAAAGTTATCAAATCCCGCTGCAGAAAATCATGACCAAAAACAGCGTTAAATCGCTGCTGTTTATCTTCCACGGCCGGATAGTTAAGTTTTTCTTTGCCATCCGCCAGCAGGCGGAAATGGACGGTTGGATAGAGAATGGACTGGTAGTGAACGTAGTCGAGGATGTGTTTATATTCAACCTGAGTGGATTTGAGGAATTTCTTCCGAGCCGGAACGTTGCTGAACAGTTTGCGAACAGTGATGGTCGTTCCCACATTTCCGGATGTTTTGGAAAAATCTGTTAGCCTGCCACCGTCGAATTCAACTCTGGAAGCCATTTCGCTTTCGTTGTCCCGCGTGATCAATGTCAATTTGCTTACCGAGGCGATACTGGGCAGTGCTTCACCTCGAAAGCCAAGTGAAGAAATATTGAAGATATCAGTCACCGTGCGGATTTTGCTGGTGGCATGCCGCTCAAAACTCTGCATGGCATCTTCTTCGCTCATGCCGATGCCGTCATCGGTGATCTGGATCAAGCGTTTACCGCCGTCTTCGATTTGAATTGTTATCTTTGTCGCCTGCGCATCGATGGAATTTTCCACCAGTTCTTTCACCACCGAAACCGGACGCTCGATCACCTCTCCGGCAGCAATTCGATTTGCAACTTCTTCCGATAAAACTTTTATTTTTCCCATTAATTCCCGTTAAACCTGTCATCCGAAATCTTGTTTCGGAATTTATCCGTCTTTTCTTCCAACCAGCCGTTTTTCTCACTTTCCACGCAATCTATCTTCTTGATATACGGCTTGATGTCTAAAAGCGGAGTTCCGTCCACGATGTCAACATTAGAAATATGCAGGATGTTGTTTTCGATGCCGTCGAGCTGCACCACAGACAAGCCGATCTGGTTCGGACGGTGCGGAGCACGAGTGGCGAAAACACCGCGTATCGTTTCTTCCATGAAAGGTTTAACGAGTAGTTTATAATCGGTGGAAAGATGGAAATTGAAGATCAGAATAATATGAGAAAAACCATCGAGGTCTTTCAATCCTTCAGTAAATTCCGGGAAAATCTCGATCTGTCCTTTGATGCCTTTCGCTCCAATCGGCTGGATCGGCATTCCTTCTCGTTCTTTGAACGGGGAATGGATGATGCCGATGGGATGGAATGTGATACTACTTTGCATTTAACCCCCTCAATCCCCCTTGACAGCGGGAAGTTATTATCAAGAATCTCATTCCGAACTTTCCAGTTTGGAATGCAGTAATATTAGAAGTTTCTACTTTGTTCTGAAGCAGAAGCTTCATAGTTATTTCCTTCCCAAGCAGAAGCTTAGGAAGGAGAATTATAATAATCAAAAACAAACCTGCCAAGCATCTCTACCTGGCAGGTTAATTTATCAGCGTTCCTCCGCGAAAATCCGCGGCCTAATTTCTCCTTGCTTCTCTACGTTTTCCCTTTACCAAAGGGAAACTGCAAAGGGTTCTATTCTTCTGCCATTTTCTTATATTTCAGATAACGCTCTTTGGCATATTTATCGAATTCCGAACGGAAACCTTCCACTTTATCCGGGAAGGTTCTTTCCAGGGAAGTGTAACGTCCTTCTCCTTTCAGAAATTCCACAACCGGAATTGTCGGTTCTCTGGAATCGAGAACGAAAGGATTTTTTCCTTCTTTCTTCAGATCGGGATTGTACCTGTAAAGTAGCCAGTAGCCTGTATCGACAGCTTTCTTTTCTTCCTTCTGGGTTTTGGTCATATCAATGCCATGATTGATACACGGTGCATAAGCCATAATGATCGAAGGTCCGTTATAAGCTTCGGCTTCGCGAATTGCTTTCAGAGCCTGAACCTTGTTCGCTCCCAGCGCGATGCATGCCACATAAACGTAGCCGTAGCTCATCATCATCATTCCCATATCTTTCTTCACTGTTTTCTTACCGGATTCAGCAAATTTTGCCACGGAACCAAGCGGGGTAGCTTTGGAAGCCTGTCCGCCGGTATTGGAATAAACTTCGGTATCCAAAACGAGAATATTCATATTTCTGCCGGAAGCCATCACGTGATCCACGCCGCCATAACCGATGTCGTAAGCCCAACCGTCACCACCGAAAGCCCAGACAGATTTTGGAACAAAATAATGCTGAAGTTCGATCACTTTTTTAAGGATGCCTTTTCGGCAATCACAGCAGGGTAGCTCGATCTCTTTTTTCAGAAGCGTTTGGATTTTTGTAGAATTAGCTTTAACTGCATCGTCCGCTGCATCCCAATTATCCAAAGCAAATTGGAAAGCGGCTTTAAGTTCTGCAGTAATTTCTTTTCCCATGAGGATTTCGACGTTTGCTTTGAGCTGTTTTCGGTTAGCATTCACAGCCAGGCTCATACCAAAGCCATATTCAGCGTTATCTTCAAAAAGACTATTTGCCCAACTCGGGCCATAACCATTTTTATTTGTACAATATGGCATGGTTGGGAACGTTCCGCCCCAGATAGAAGAACAACCGGTAGCATTGGCTACGATCATTCTGTCACCAAATAATTGAGTAATGAGTTTTACATAAGGTGTTTCTCCGCAACCTGCACAAGCACCGGAGAACTCAAGCAGCGGCTGTTTGAACTGGCTGCCTTTGATCGTTGTATCGCTGTTTGAACCCATCACATCGCTGGGCAATGCATCAAAGAAGAGAGCATTTTCAGATTCGCCGTGTTCTCGTTCCTCGGCGATCGGTTTCATTTCCAGAGCTGCTTTCGGACATTCCAATACGCAGTTTTCGCAGCCTACGCAATCTTCGATATAAACCTGCATCGTATATTTGTAAGTATCTTTATCTTTACCAGTTGCAGTAACGTAACGGAAATTTTTAGGAGCATTTTTTAGATCTTCTTCTGTAAAAAGTTTTGGACGGATGGCAGCATGTGGACAAACCACCGAACATTGATTACACTGAATACAGTTTTCGGGAATCCAATGCGGAACGAAAGGAGCAACACCGCGTTTTTCCAGTTTCGTAGTTCCGGATTGAATGGAACCATCAAAAGGCATATGAGATACAGGAATTTCATCGCCTTTTTCTCGCATGATCTTTTCTATTACATTCCTGGTGAAATCATCCGAATTATCCGGGATGAGTTTTTTAATTTCTGCGGATGTTGCCGGCAACACATTGGGAACCGGAATTTCCACTAAAGCTTCATTAGTTTTATCAATAGCTTTCCAGTTCATTTCAACAATTTTCTGACCTTTCTTTTGGTAAGCTTTTTCAGTAGCTTTCTTGATCATTTTGATCGCTTCTTCTCTTTCCAAAACACCGGAAATCAGGAAGAAAGCAGTTTGCATAACTGTATTAATACGAGTTCCCAAACCTACTTCGTTGGCGATCACCAGGGCGTTGATGTTATATAATTTAATTTTTTTATCGATGATGACCTGCTGATCGTGTTTGGTCAGGTTTTCAAATACTTCATCATGTTCCCAGTTTGAATTCAGCAGGAACACGCCGTTTTCCTTGATGCCTTCCAATACATCATAGCGGCCGATGAAAGCCTGGTTGTGACAGCCGATGAAGTCGGCAGCGAAAACCAGGTAGGGAGACTGGATCGGTTTTTTGCCGAAACGTAGGTGGGAACGGGTGATGCCGCCGGATTTCTTGGAGTCGTATTGGAAATAACCCTGAGTGTAAAGATCCGTGTTATCACCGATGATCTTGATGGAATTTTTGTTGGCGCCCACTGTGCCGTCGGAACCCAGCCCCCAGAATTTGCAGCTGATCGTTCCTTCCGGCAGCGTGTTGATCTGATCTTTGATTTCTATTGAAAGATTACTGACATCGTCATTAATTCCAACTGTGAAATTATGAGTGCATTTGCCTGCCAAATGGTCGTAAACTGCTTTCACCATGGGAGGTGTGAATTCTTTGGATGAAAGTCCGTAACGTCCACCAACAATTGTTAGATCTTTTCGGTCTTTGAGAGCTGCAACGATATCGAGATAAAGCGGTTCGCCGATGGAGCCCGGTTCTTTGGTTCTATCCAGCACGGCGATCTTCTTCACGCTGGCCGGAATTGCATCCATGAAAGCCTGAACGGAGAATGGACGATAAAGACGAACTTTGATCAGTCCGAGTTTAGAACCTCTGGCGTTCAGATAATTGATGGTTTCTTCGATCGTTTCAATGCCGCTGCCCATGGCAATGATGATGTTTTCGGCATCGGGAGCGCCGACGTAATCGAACAGATGATACTGGCGTCCAATGACTTTGGCTACTTTATCCATGTATTCCTGCACGATTCCCGGAGTGGCATCATAATAATTATTCACTGTTTCGCGACCCTGGAAATATACATCAGGATTCTGAGCTCCCACTTTTACGCGTGGTTTTTCCGGATTCATAGCGCGGCTGCGGAATTCTTCCACGTATTTGGTTTCCACCAGTTCTTTGATAGTTTCATAATCTATTTCTTCAACTTTCTGAATTTCGTTGGAAGTACGGAAACCATCGAAGAAGTTCATAAATGGCACTTTTGATTTGAGCGTGGCAAGATGAGAAACTATGGACAAATCCATAATTTCCTGCACAGAACCTTCTGCCAGCAGAGCAAAACCGGTGTTACGGGCGCTCATCACGTCGGAATGATCTCCAAAAATTGAAAGGGATTGCGCTGCGAGAGAACGGGCGGAAACATGGAAAACCGTCGGCAGCATTTCACCGGCGATCTTGTGCATGTTCGGCAGCATCAACATCAAACCCTGGGATGCCGTGAAGGTGGTGGTGAAAGCTCCGGCAGAAAGTGAACCGTGCACGGCCCCGGCTGCTCCCGCTTCCGACTGCATTTCCATAACGTCCAAAACCTGACCAAAAATATTTTTCAAACCATTGGCAGCCCAGGTATCGGCAAATTCGCCCATCAATGACGAGGGCGTGATGGGATAAATGGCAGCAACTTCACTGAAAGCATAAGCAACATGCGTGGCTGCCTTATTTCCTTCCATACTCACTTTTTTGAATTTCTTCATAATTACCTCTTATGTATTTTTTATTATAACCTATAAAATTTGTTCCAAATTTATTTGAGTAGATTTGAAGTCAATAAATTAAATGTTTTGCGAAAATGTTGATTTTATTCAAAAAATACAATTAAATTTATGTAACGTAATCTTACATTTATTGTTCGAAAACCGGATATAAATACCTAAACTGATCCGTTATGAATTTCTCGCTGCCGATCCTCAGTTTGAGCCGGTCATATTTAAATCTGTATAAAGCGTATTGTTCCATAATTTTAATCTGTGGTTATTTATCTTTTGCTTCGCCAAATGGATTCTCTTTCACATAAGAACCGTCCGGCAATTCCCAGACAATTTCTCCATTTTTGGAATACACATTGGGCAAGCCATTTTCCTTATGCGATTTTTGAACACGTTTGACTGCTCGCTGAAATATTTTTGTCATTTCTAATAACAGTTCATAACTCGTTATTTTTAACATCTAAACCTCTCATAAATAAATCAAATTTACTTTCATCAATTATCTTGAATTCCTGTTTTGCTCCAAAAGCCGTTTGAATCACGTTATCTTCCCCATTATAAAAAATCTGCCATTCATCGGCTAAATCATTGTAAATATTCCAGAAATTATTGAAGCTTCTGGAATATCTTCGTTGTAAATCTTCTGTTGGAATATGATGACCACCTTCTTCAACCCGAACTCGAACTCTATCTACAGCAATTTTAACACAATCGAGAAAAATGTATAATACTATAATTCTATATTTTTCAAACTTCAGTTGTTGAAATATTTTAATTAAAGACCGACCTGAAAGCGTCGATTCAATCGCGAAATCTTTACCAGAACTAATCTGATTATGCAATCACTCAAAGAACACTTTACCTGCTCTGATTTTTCCACCTTCTTTATCATCTGGATTAAATTCTTTTTCGATTTCATCAGTATTTAAAAATATTATCGGTGAAGCAGCTACAAATTCCTGGGCAAATGTGGTTTTACCTGAGCCATTTGCACCTGCAAGAATATAAATAGTTTTCTTTTTCATTGTTATTCTGATTTTTTTTTCTCAAACTTCGGCTTAAAATACTTAAACTGATCCGTAATGAATTTCTCGCTGCCGATCCTTAGTTTGAGCCGGTCTATTTCTTTCTGAACTATGAATTTCTGGGCTTCGCTGCTGATACTTTTCAGTTCCTGGTAGAAATACCAACTCATCAGAAGTTGATTTTCTTTTTCAAAAAGTTCAGCCAGCCCTTTCAGTATTTCGATTATCTTAGGATGATCGGGATATCCCTGGTAAAGCCTGAGCAAAGCTTCTTTAGCTGTTTTGTAATCTTCTAATGAGTAATTGGCAATGTAATAGAAGAATAGAGCATCTTCATTGTAGATATGATCATTCAGTGCGATTACCGGCTTCAGTGTGACGATCGCCTGTTCAAAGTTTTTCAGGAAGATGAGATTTGTAGCAATACGTAATTCCACCGGCACTTTTTCCCGGTAATCGGTTTCTTTCAAGATGGTTTGATAAACATCGTTCGCTTCTTCAAACAGTTGATTTTCTTCATAGATTTCCGCCAGCACAAAGAGGAATTGGGTCAGAGTTTCATCATTTTTTATACCGTTCATATAGCTGGAAAGCAAAGAGATAGATTTCATGGGAGGAAGCAGCAACAGCACTTCTTTCAATTTTTTTTTAGCTGCTTTCATAATATCCAGATGGCGGTGGGTGATGATCGACCGGGCAAAATTATCAGCAGCACCTTCCCAATCTTTTTTTCCTTTCAGAGCTTCGCCTTTGAAGTAATAAAGCGAGTCGGTGGGATGAGCCATAGTGGAATCGAGATAAGTGAGAGCCAGGTCAAATTCATTTTCGGCAAGATAGAATTTGATCAGTTCGTAGAGGTAGTCCACATTGATGGACAGCTGGGTGTTCACAGGCTGTTGCTGAGCCAGCAGCAAAATACCCGAAAAACAGATCAAGACAATTAAAAATAAATACTTCATAATGTTTATTCAGAAGCCAGCAGGGCAGCTCCCAGAGCTCCGGTTATAAACGAGTTTTGCGGCACTGAAATTTCCTCTCCCAAAGTTTCGGCGATAGCCTTTTGCATTCCTTTGTTTGTGGCAACCCCACCTGTGAAGATCACCGGTGTCTGCCACGCCATTTGCGCTATCAGGTTTTTGATCCGCCGGGCAATCGATCTGTGGATTGCCTTCACGATATCGGCAGGCTCTTTTCCTGCAGCGATCAAGCCAATTATTTCTGACTCAGCAAATACTACGCAGGTGCTGTTAATGTCAATATCTTCTTTGCTTTGCAGCGAAATTTCCTGCAGATCGTCAACTGTGATCTCCAGGATGTTGGCAACCACTTCCAGGAAGCGTCCGGTGCCGGCGGCACATTTATCATTCATCACGAAATCGATGACTTTCCCTTTTTCTGCCAGCAGGATAGCTTTGGAATCCTGACCACCGATATCGATTACGGTTTTGGCTTTTGGAAAAAAGAAGTTTACACCTTTGGCATGACAGGAAATCTCCGAAATCCGATTATCTGCGAAGGGAACGATATTCCGTCCATATCCGGTGGAAAATATTTTGTCAATTTTAGAACGTTCTAATTTTGTTTTTTCCAGCGCATTTTCCAGAAGACGAGATGCAGTTTTCTGCGGATTCACACCTGTGTCGGTTACTTCCTGATAGAGAATATCATTATTTTGTAAAACTACTAGCTTGGATAGGCGCGAACCAAGATCTATGCCAATGTTGATAGACATAAAAAAACCTCGTTACTTTCCCAAAGCTTCTTTCAGTTTTTTTTCTATAAGCTTTGCGAAAGATTCTTTCATTATTCTGAACTTAACGAACTTTGGCACAATTTCAACCCCCACGATCCCCCTATTTAGGGGGAGGTTTTCACTTACTTCGTCCCTGGAAATTCCGGGTTGGATATTTAAACTCCCCCAGCCCTTCTTCAAATCAAGAGGGGAGCGAATTTATTTCTTTAAACACATTTCCCCAAGAATCTTCGAATGAAAATGACAGGAAGGGTTCTATTTAACATTATAATCTATCAAATACTCACTTTTCACTAGTTCAAAAATTTTATCATCTTTGGATTTATCAGCGAAATTTTTATATTCAGCTGTTGAACCAAATGTGTCATTAATCAGGTTCAAATCATAGGGAAACGCATTTCTGACTCCGATACATTCAGGAAAATTGGAAAATTTCCATGTTTCAAGACGCCGAACTAAACTTGCTTTAAGAGGATTATAATGAATATACCAGATCAAATTCTGTAAATGATCCAATTCTTCAATCCGAATAAATTTTGGATCGCCTTCAAATACATCACCACTGATAGATTGTTCTTTTTTGACAGCTTCTGAATATGCAGAAAAAATCTTGGTCAAAAATTTCAGGATCGAACCTCCACTATTTTGACGCAGCAACATGTGGTAATGATTCGGCATCAAGCAAAATGCTATGATGCTAACGTCGTATTTCTCATAATTATGGATCATCTTTCGAATCAGCAGTTTATAATTACTATCATCAAAGAAAACTAATTCTTCGTTGCATCCTTTGTTATAAATGTGATAAATACAATCGTCTTGATATGTTGACATAATATCTCCTTTACTTTCCCAAAGCTTCTTTCAGCTTTTTTTCTATGAGCTTTGCGAAAGTTTCTATCAATAATTTGAACTTAACAAACTTTGGCACAAATTCAACCCCCTTGATCCCCCCAGACTGTGTGAAAACTAAAATGAACCGATTTTTCGGAACACAAAACAACTCCTTTTTGGGAGATCGTTGATTAAAATCGAAATTTCGGCTACGATTTTCCGCCACGGAGTGTCGGGCTACTATTATCACACACTCTACCCCCTATTTAGGGGGAAATTCATCTTTCACAAATTCTTACACTTTTTTACTTCATCCTGGGAAATTCCGGGTTGGATATTGGATATTCTTTAACCATTGAAACTTTGTCACATCTCCCCCAGATTTTGTGAAAGAAGATGTGGCAAAGTATATTATCCAATCCACTTCTCAACCAATTCCGGCAAAATCTCACCTGATCTTCCCTGGTGAAATTCATCGATGAACATCATATTTTCGGGCGGAACTAAATTCACACCAATCGTTTTTGCTCCATTCATCCGGGCAAGATAAGCCAAACTCGCTGCCGGCTGCACAATTCCGCTGGTTCCAATCACCAGGAAATAATCTGCCTGTTTTAAGACCAGATCGATCTCATTCATATAGTATGGAATCTCACCAAACCAGACTATGTCGGGACGCAAAGCTGCACCACACTCTTTGCATAGCGGGACTGCCGGATTCAGATCGACGTCTTGCATTTTGAAATTCGTTCCGAATTTTGTACAGAAACAATCTCGCAGCGAACCATGCATTTCTAAAATCCGCTCATTCCCGGCCTGCTCATGCAGTCCATCCACGTTCTGCGTGATCAGCATGAAATTATTACCCAGGAAATCTTCCAATTTCTTGAGAGCCAGATGCCCCGGATTCGGTTTCACTTCAGCCAGTTGAAAATAGCGCTGTTTGTAAAAGCGCCAGACCAGTTCCGGATCGCATTTAAATGCCTCTGGAGTAGCAACTTCATCAACTTTGTGATTTTCCCATAAACCGTCATGATCACGGAAAGTCTTGAGACCGGATTCGGCACTTATCCCGGCTCCGGTAAGAACGATTACAACATCGTTTTTACTGAATTTAAATTTCGTTTCGATCATTATAGAATCCTCTTGAAAATATGAATTTTATTTCTGACTCTTCCGTCTGAACCACAATTGTGTGGTCAGACACCATCTCCAGCGGAGAAGGAAAAAAGTCATAAAATTTCCAATGACTCCCTCTCCTTTGGGGAGGGTTAGGGTGGGGCGTTTTTCTCACGACAAAATATAAATTTATTTCTGCCTCTTCCGCCCCGAAAGCGTTCGGGACACCTTCTCCAGCAGAGAAGGAAAACCATTTATAGACTCTTGTAATCGGCTCCCTCTCCTTCGGGGAGGGTTAGGGTGGGGCGTTTTTCTCATGACAAAATATAAATAAAATAATTATCATCTGCAAAATACTCTTCAGCAATATCCTGCAGATATTGCACGGTTACATCATTTAAGCGCTTTTCCCGCTGTTTATAATATTCATAACCGAAACCGATAGCTTCCAGCACGGAAAGAGTTTGCGCCTGATTCAGCACACTTTCTTCTTCCATCAAGCGAATGCCGCGCACATAGTTTTTGGTCTTCTGCAGTTCTTCGGCAGAAATCCCATTCTTTTTCACATCCTGCAAAATATTCTTAATTGCTTCCAATGCTTCCTCTTCCCTTTTTTTATCAACGATTGCCAGAGTGTTATAAAATCCGAAATCGCGCACCGAACTGTAGCTGAATTCCACGGAATAAGCCAATCCCCGTTTTTCTCTCAATTCATTGAACAGCAGCGAATCGGTATCACCACCGATGATCTGAGCCAAAACGTGAAAGGCAGTGTTCTTCTTCGTTTCCAAAGCATTGCAGCCGAAACCGCCCAATATGATGATCGATTGATCCTGATGGCGGGAACTACGTTGAAAACGATCTTCGGAAGATTTTATGATCGGAGTCTGAGTAGATTTTGTATAGCCGTTATCGTTGGTCACAAATAACTTTTCGCAGGATTCCAGCACCTGGTCAAAATTGATATCTCCCACCACGGCCAGCGACATATTCCTGGGATTATAATGCGTTTCATACCATTGTTTTATTTTCTTCACCGAAATCGAGCGGATCGTATTTTTGAATCCCGAACGGCTGATCACATTGCTGCTTTTGCCGAAAACCATCTCTTTCCACATGCGGGAAGCGTAATAACCGGGATAATCGCGTTCCCGATCAAGATTGCTGAGATAAGAATTCTTCAAATTCAAAAAATAATCGGCAGGAAAAGTGGGAAGCTGAACGACATCTGCCAGCAGTTCCAAACCCAGCGGCAGCATTTCTGTGAAACACTTCATTTTGACGGAAGTCGTTTCAGACTGGGGCGTTATGCCGAAGTTGATACCATTGGTCGTGCAGAAATTCAGGAATTGCTGATAATTTCTTTTTTCATTGCCGTACATCATCAAACCGGCACTCAAAAGATTGATGCCGAGGTTGCTGCTGTCTTCATTGAGTTGCGAAACTTCATAGGAAAGAGAAACACCCACAGTTGGCTTGCCCTTCACTTTTTTCAAAAGCAGGTTCATTCCGTTGGAAAGCTTTGTTTCATAATGTTTTTTCTGATTGAATGCTGCTTTGGGTTGCAATGAGATTTTCTGCAATTCAGATTGAAAATCATTTATAAAAGTTGTTTTCCCTTTGTGAAAAATGTAGAGATACTCCCTTTTGAAATAGGTTTTGATGATCTTTTTCAGGTTCTGCATAGATAGTTTTTGGATCAGTTCGGGATAAGCAAAGAATTTTTCGTAGCTTGTCAGGATTTCCTCACCACCCAGATTGGATGCCAGAGTTTCGACATATTCGAAGGAATAGCGATAATTGAAGATCATTTCTTTTTTGTGATCTTTCAATTCTAATTCGTTGATCCCATATTGATAGAAACGCTGCAATTCTTCCAGAAAGATGTTGATAATGCGGTTCAGATCGGCATTTTTTTTCGGCATCACCTCGATGATCGAGGCACCGTCGTTCACTCCGCTCAAAGAATTTAATTTGATCGTATCGATCAGTTTTTCTTCGTCGAATAAGCGGGTGTAAAGCCGGGAATTCCTACCGACTGAGAAAATTTTCATCGCCAGGGAAAGCGCATAAGAATCATTATTCAGCTCCGAAAGATCGGGAAGAGCGAAAGCCAGAATGTCGTTTGATATATCCTTTTTGAACGAGACAAACCTGCCTTTTTCAGGAAGCTCTAATTCGGTTCTTGCCGTTTTGGAATATTTCTGTTTCTGCCAGTTTGAAAAATATTTTTCGGTTGCATCCAGTAATTTTTCTTCTTCGAAATCACCTGAGGCAACCAGGAAACAATTGTCTGGTGAATAGACTTTTCTATAAAATATCTGCAAATCTTCATACTTCGCTTTCTGCAGGTTTTTCAGATTGCCGATAATGGGATTTTTATAGGGATTTGTTTGGAAATAGACATCAGCAATTTCTTCGATGAAAGAATCTTCCGGATCATTTTTGTATTGCTTCAATTCCTCGATAATCACCTGCTTTTCCGATTTGAATTCCTGGTGATTGAAGTTGGGATGCAAAGTCAGTTCAGAAAGAATTTCCAGGCCTTCCTGCCAAAAAGTGGAAGGCAGTGTGATGTAGAAGCAGATCGTGTCATATTCGGTGTAAGCATTGATCGAGCCGCCCAGAAAAGTGACACGTTCCATGATGGAACTAGCCGGATATTTTTTGGTTGATTTGAACACGAGGTGTTCTGTGAAATGCGAATATCCGGCTTCTGCCGGTTTTTCCCAGTTCGAGCCCATGCGAACATAGAATTGCAGACAGATCAGAGGATTTGATGTATCCGTGGCGAAGATTATTTTGAAGCCGTTTTTTAGTTTCGTCGATGTTACATTCATTTAATTTTTATATTCCTTTCAACTTTAGCGTAAGCATTGTGATTGTGGATCGATTCCTGATTTTCCGATTCCACCAGGAACCAATCGATGCGTTTATCTTTTTGTAATTTTAAAGTAATTTCGCGCACGACGTCTTCCACGAAAGTGGGATTGTCGTAGGCTTTTTCAGTCACGAATTTCTCATCCACTCTCTTTAAGAGCGGATAGATCTCGCAACTGGCTGATGATTCGACCAATTCGATGATCTCTTCCAGCCAGATGAATTCGTTGAAAATTAATTTTACCAGAACATTGGAGCGCTGACTGTGAGCGCCGTAGTCGCTGATTTCTTTGGAACAGGGACAGAGCGTGGTGATAGGGACTTCCACTCCAATCGAAAGACAGAAATCTTTTTTTAAGGAAGCTTCAAAAAAACAACGGTAGGAAAGCAGGGATTCAGTTTTCGAAACCGGCGCTTTTTTCTTGATGAAATAGGGAAAAGAAAGCGTGATATAAGATGCATCAGCATTTAGAGCTTCTTTCATTTCCTGCAGAAAATCCGGCAATTTACCGATCAGGTTTTCCTGGTGAAAGTGGTTCAGCACTTCTATAAAACGGCTCATGTGCGTACCGCGATGATTGTGCGGTAATTCCACGAACATGTTTAGATCAGCGATCGTGTGCTGAATTTTGTTCGCTCTGTCTTCCACGATGATCGGATAACGCACATTCTTCACGCCCACTTTATCGATCGTAATTTTTCTTTTATCTTCTAAACTTTGAATATCGATTTTATTTTTCATTTTAAAACCCCCTCTGTCCCCCTTGACAGGGGGATGTAAATCTCGTTCCAATGCTCAGGCGTTGGAATGCCATTTCTCCAAATAGCTTTGGGAAAGTTCAATTAAACCCATCAATCCCCCTATATAGCGGGAAGAAGCCGAGTGCCCTTCCGAAGCTTATCTGCTTGCTTTTTTTTTGAAGCAGATTCGGAAGGATTGATAAAGATTTTCTTTCCGAATCTCAGCAGGATGATTTTCTCTGTAAGAAGCTTCAGAAAGTAGCTGATTATCAGTCTCAACCCCCTCGTTCCCCCTTGACAGGGGGATGTAAATCTCGTTCCAATGCTCCGGCGTTGGAACGTCGATTCCCCGCTCCTGCGGATTGTGAAAAGAATCCCCCATCACTTCTGCTTTCAACTTTGCCACATCTCCCCCGAGAATCTGTGAAAGAAGATAAGGCAAATTGCTACTTCTCATTTCTATAATTCTTTATTCCACTTGATTCGAATTTTTTAATTTCTCCATTCTCTTCTGTCAAGATCACGGCTTCCAAATCATTTTTGGATTCCACTAATTCAAGAGCTTTCTGCGGTTCCAAAAGAAACAGGGCTGTCGAATAAGCATCCGCCAAAAAAGCCGAATCGGAAATAACTGTGACAGAAACTGCTTTGCGGCTGGGATAACCGGTTCTGGGATCGAGGATGTGATGATATCGTACTCCGTCAATTATGAAAAATCGCTCATAATCTCCCGAAGTGACAATAGCTTTATTCTGCACTTTTAGAGCATCGATGATCTGGTTGTGCTCATCCCTGGGATGCTGAATGCCAATCGGCAAGGGTTTCTTCTGACCAAAAATGCGAATATCTCCTCCGGCATTCACGTAACCGGCTGAAACATTATTTTCGATCAGGAATTCCACCGTTCTATCAATGATATAACCTTTTGCCAGGCTTCCCAGATTAATTTTGAATCCCGATGGACGGATCAGTTCATCATTACTGAATATCAATTTATCAAACCCAATAAATCTTAACGCAACATCGATCGATTCCTGCTCCGGAACGATCTTCGCATCATAATCCCAAAGTTCGGTAAGCCTTCCTACCGAGACGTCATAGAGTGAATCGGCTTCGGAATAGACGAGATCTGCCAGCTCGAAGATCTGCCTAAAATCTTCATCAAGTTCCAGGTTGTTACTTTCACTTTCATTAAAATCTCGCAGTGTGCTGCCTTCTTTATAAAATGAAAGTTTATTCTCATATTTTTCCATCAGTTTGTAAGCTGCTTTGATGATATCTTCCCCATTTTTCTCTCGTGTCTCGATCTTGATTGTGACAACCGTATCCATCAAAAATTGAGTATCGTTGAAAGTGTATTTCCGGTTCAATAATCTGAACGTTCCCACTGCAATCAATACGAAGATAACGATGATATTTATTATATCTCTTTTCTTCATTTAACTTCCTAAATCTTGTTAAACTTCTTTTATTTAACTCTCCAATTAATATTTAGTTACAAAAGATTTATCGGCAGTTTATTTGTCAATTTGTTCAGAAAATCCTTTTTATCAACCAGCCTCCCAAAAAATATGGGACGAGAGTAAATATACCTCAACTTTGTTTTTTTTAAACGTGCTAAATGAAACTAATCCTAACAAAATCTCAACTTAGAAAATAAACTAATTTGTTTCCTGAATCATCAAAAAACAAGATTGAAGGGTGAAAACTACGTCGGACTTGACTCGAAAGCGCAGCGTTAATTTGCGAACAGCCTGGTTTTGAAGATTGAAAATTGAAACCTTCCGAACGGTTTTATCCTTCGGAACGGTTGGACGCTGGAAAGAAAAAATCAGAAATCAGAAATCAGAAGTCAGAAAATGAGAATGGAAGAATAATCCAAAACCCATAGCTGATTAATAAATAGCCTATGAATTTATTCGTGGGAATTAATTACGTTAAGACTCAAGTTCAGAGGAGCTTGCGACGCTGGACTTGAGTCGAATAGTTGCCTATCGTATTCTGAACTCCGCCCTCCTGCGTCGTGTGAAGTCCAGTCTACTGATTCCGGTCTTCCTCCAATATTTTTGATAAACTCCATTTATATTCTTTATCAAATTCATAAAATAATTACAGATGCGGATTATGTTTAACTTCATTCAACTAATTGGTTTTCAATAGTTTATGAGCAAGTAGTCAAATTTGGCACACTATGTGCAATTAAGATAAGGCAAAAGGAGGCTATGATGAATAGATTAATGAAATTGTTTTTAGTGATGTTGTTGGGAGGAGTATTTTTTCTGTACGCTCAGGATGAAGAGATGAATGACATGTCAACTGAGATCAACGATGCAATGGTAGAAGTGCAAACAGAGATTAATTCAGCAATGGATGAAATAGGTGGAATTGATCAACTCAATATCGATATCACCGACTCATCTTCCGATTCCCCGAAATTGGGTGTTTTTCTTTCCAATCTTGATTTTGAAGATCTCTATGAAATGCATTATGACTACAATTACGGTGTTTATGTTTCAGGTGTCACTTCCAATAGCCCTGCCCAGAAAGCCGGTATTATGAAAGACGACATCATCATGGAATTCGACGGACAAAAAGCAAAATTTGAACGACATCTGGTCAACATGATCAAATCTAAACAAATTGGTGATGTGGTTGACGTTAAAATCTTCCGTTTAGGAAGCATCATCGAAACAAAAGTGACCTTAACAACTTTGGATAAACCACAAAAAGACATGATTATCACCAAAACCGGTGAAAAGAAAAAGAAATTATCTGTCGGACATGGTGGTGGCAGCTGGTATCCTATCTGGTTTACGCCGGATGTAACTGCATTCAACACTTTCCTGGCAAATATGGATTTTGGTGATGAAACATTTTCCGAAGATGGTTTCCTGATCCACGGTGGGGGTGGAATGGGAAATGTCGGCAAAGGCTGGTTCATCGGTGGAATGGGCGCAGGCTACGACAACAAAGAAACCACAAAACATCCATGGACACATTGGGTTGAAGATGAAGAAGTTACGAATATCGTTAGCCGAACTGCTAAATACAACATTGGATTCGGTGGTGTCACTCTGGATAAAAGATTTGCTTTTTCTAATAAATTCCTTGGATCGATCGGGTTCATGCTGGGTGGCGGACATAACGAATTTATCATCACTCAAAACGATGATAACGGCGAGATCACAAATTTCGATTTTGAAGTTGATCCCAGCGGACAATTCGATGGTTCTTATGATTATAAAAGCAAACTTTCCATCAAATCTGATTATATGGTTTTTCAGCCAAAAGCTGTCTTCATGTGGAGAATTCTGAATTGGTTAAGCTTTAGAACGGAAGTTGGTTACATGCTCAGTTATTCTTCCAAAGGCTGGCAAGCAAAATGGAATGGAGAATCTGTGAAACTGAATAATCCACCCGATGCTTCAATTGACGGTTTAACAGTGAGTATCGGACCTTGGTTCGGATTTTAATTATTGACAAGTAAACTGTTAGTGAATTTAGTCTCTGGCAGAGATGGTCTGTCAGAGACTATTTTTGTTTATGTGAGGAGAGAATGTTTCAAGCTTTATCAAGCAAGATCATCACCGGAGTTGTGACTCTGAGCATGTTATTATTATCTTCTTATGAAGGCAATAATGCCAAATTCAGCAGTATGATGGCTTCTTATCTGGGAAGTAAGATCTACGTTAACGCCCAATTGGTCGATGCCTTCGAGAATGATTTTGAAAAAATTTTTAAATCCGGACAGAGAATTGATATTTTCTTTAATATTTCGATTTATAATAAAAATGAAATTGCCCATGAGCGTGAATTCCGACATGCAGTCATTTTTGATCCCATAAAAAAATATTATAATGTTTTTTTGGAAGAACAGGATGTTCAATCAGTGATCACCGACTATAATGAATTGCTCGAGACAATCTCTCATGTAGAATATTTCTATAATGGTGAAAAATATGAAGGTGGGCACGTCATTTTATCAGCTTATTTGAAAAAAATAAAATTAGAGCATCTGAATAAAGAATACGATCTGATGATGTTGTGGAAATTTAAAAAGCCCAAAATGAATAAACTTTGCGAATTGAGCAAAGAAGAAATTTAACGGAATTAAGAAAACATGCCTTTGGAGAAGATTGGTTTGCGCGGCACAGTTATATTTCTATTTCTGGCGCTCTATTTGGGCAGTTTGCTGGTGATTAATGCTTTTTTCGTGGAAAAGTACAGGCAATCAAGTGAGATCCTGCAAAATCTGCAATTTGGCGAATCGCTCTCGGTGCTTTCTTTTTCAACAGAGCAGGATACCTTGAAAGCTCGGGAACTTCTGAATAAATTCAATTCCAGCCGGGCTGCTTCGGAGATGATCTGCCATGAAACTCAGATATATTCCACAGTTTATTTATTTCTATTGATGATTATTTCCGTATCTGCTTTTATTATTATACTTTATGCAATCACAAAACCACTAAAACAAATGCAGAGAGCAACTTCTAAGATCGGAGAAGGTGATTTCAGCGTGCAGCTGCCGGAAACGGGTTTCAAAGAGATCAAAGAACTTAAAGCATCATTCAATCGGATGTCCCGCGAACTGGAAAATGTGCAGAAGAAATTGATCCGCGCTGAAAAAGAAAGCATCTGGAAAGAACTTTCCCGCATCCTGGCTCACGAGATCAAAAATCCCCTCACTCCCATTCAACTGACGATTCAAAGATTGGAAGAGAAGTATGAACTCGAACCTCAGAAATTCGCGGAGATTTTCCCGGATTCCGTAAAGATCATAAACCAGGAAATCAACAATCTTCAAAAACTGGCTTATTCGTTTTCCAGTTTTGCCAAAGATATCGAACCGGAATTTTCCGATTTTAATCTGCGATCCTGCCTGGAAGAGATATTAGCTTCCTACCGGCATAGATACAATATTGAGCTTTCCTGCGCCACCGATCAGATCATCACCTTTGACAGAACTCATTTTTATCAGGTGATCACCAACATTCTACAAAACGCTATAGACGCTACTGAAGATAACTCTAAAATCACGATCTGCTGCGAGGAAAAAGATAACAAGACAGTTATCAGCATTGCAGATAACGGAAAAGGTATAGAAGAAGAATTTTTACAAAAAATCTTTGAACCATATTTTACCATGAAAAAAAAGGGGACAGGTCTGGGCCTTGCCCTGGTTAAAAAACTGGTTGAATTGAATAATGCCGAGATCGGCGTGGAAAGTGAAATTGAAAAAGGAACTACCTTCAAAATAGTGTTGAATAAGGATTAATTTTATGAATATTTGTGAACCCCCTGATAATCCCCCTTGACAGGGGGATGTGAAAGAAAACATGAAAGAGTTGAAAGATGTTAGAATGAAATATCAACACCATCTGATGATCGAATATTCTCCCCTGTCAAGGGGAGATGCCGAAGGCAGAGGGGTTGATAAATATGAAAGTAATATTGAATGTAAAGTCACGGAGCAATAGATGAGAATTTTAATTATCGACGATGAAATGAATATCTGTTTATCCTTAAAAAACATATTGGAAGATGACGAATATGAATGCGAATATGCTTTGGAAAGCAAAAAAGGATTAGCCAAGGTCGATGCTTTCTCGCCTGATATAATATTATTGGATGTTCGTCTGGACGGCGCTAACGGTTTGGACGTGCTGGCACAGATCAAAGAAAGCAATCCGGAGAAAATCGTCATCATGATCTCGGGGCACAGCGGTATAAAAGAAGCGGTGCAGGCCATGCGTCTCGGCGCTTATGATTTCCTGGAAAAGCCGCTCAGCCTGACAAAAGTGAAAGTGATCATCAAAAAGGCGATCGAATTTAAAACCATTTCTCAGGATTATCACAGATTAAAAGACACGGTGAGTGAGCAGTATCAGATGGTGGGCAATAGCTCGGCCATCAAAGAAGTGCTTTCCATGATCGAAAAAGTGGCTCCCAGCGATTCCAAAGTATTGATCCGCGGCGAAAGCGGCACCGGCAAAGAACTTGTGGCCTACGCAGTTCACAATCTCAGCCGCAGAAAAGATAAACCTTTCGTCAAATTCAATTCGGCTGCCATTCCCAACGAGCTGGTGGAAAGCGAACTTTTTGGTTATGAAAGGGGTGCTTTCACCGGAGCGGATAGAAGCAAAGACGGCAAGATCGAGCAGGCAGACGGCGGCACACTCTTTTTGGATGAGATCGGCGATATGAACCTGAATGCTCAGGCCAAGATCCTGCGCGTGATCCAGGAAGGAGAATTCGAAAGAGTCGGGGGTAATAAAACCCGCAAGATAGATGTCCGCATCATAGCTGCTACGCACAAAAACCTGGAAGAACTCATAGTTCAGGGCTTTTTCCGTGAAGATCTATATTACAGGCTGAATGTCATTCCCATCGTCACCCCTCCCCTTCATCAGCATCCTGAAGATATTCCAATATTGATCGAACATTATTCAAGATTCTATGCTAATGATCTGAAAATTCCGCTCAAAATATTCCTGCCGGCAACCATGAAAGTGATGCAATCCTGGCGCTTCAAAGGAAATGTGCGGGAATTGAGAAATTATATTGAAAGAATCTACATTCTTGTTTCCAAAGAAAACATTGAACCTGCCGATATCGAATTCCTCGGACAGGTGAAATCTTCCACAAATTTCTGGAATGAAACCGTGCTTTTCAAAGATAAGAAAAAGGAATTTGAAACAAAATATCTGGCAACTCAGTTGCAACTGAATGGCGGGAATTTATCTCGAACTGCCGAAGCATTAGGCTTGCAGGTTAGTAATCTTTCCAGAAAAATAAAAGAGTTAGAAATTGAAAATTAGAGAAGGCATTAAAACCTTGAAAACTGCTTCTGCCGGAGAAATTCTTTCCCGTGAATCTTTTCAATGGTTAAGTGTGATATGATGGAAAAACCGTTGGAAAAACAAAGTTAGATGTGAGTAATCCGCAGAGCGGAGATTGTACGTTCCAGCGCAGGAGCATTGGAACGAGAATAATTCTCCCCTGTCAAGGGGAGATGCCGCAGGCAGAGGGGTTAGTTTAAAACGTAGAAAATTGGACAGAAATAACCGTTGGAAAAGTTGAGCAGGAAGAGAAAGCTTTTAAATTTTTTCAAGGTAATAAAAAAGGAGTTAAAATGAAATCTAAATGGTTTGCTCTTGGATGTTTAGCATCTATCATTATTTTAATCGTTGTTTTGTTTCTTGGATTCCGAGGAATTTCTAAATTAGGTAGAAACTTTTCTCAGAATACCGCATCGGTTAAGGTTGCGCCAAATTCGTATTTACAATTGGATTTGAAAGGTGAGATCGTTACCTACAATGAATTTGAAGACGGTTTCCTGGCAGATCAATCTTTGAACGCCCACGAAATCATCCAAAAGATCGATCAGGCTGCCAAAGATGTAAATATCAGCGGAATATTCCTGGAACCTTCTTTCATTTCCTGCGGATATGCAGATTTGAACGAGATCATGACGGCGCTGGAACGTTTTCGAGCTCAGGGCAAACCGGTTTATGCTTATCTTGATTTTGCCTTTAACCGTGATTATTTATTAGCTTCTGCAGCAGAAAAAATTTATCTGAATCCTTCAGCTTCCGGTGGAATTCTCCTTACCGGAGTTGGTGGCAATGTTATTTTCTATAAAGATCTGCTGGATAAAATCGGTATCGATGTGACAATCGTCCATGCCGGAAAATACAAAGGCGCCGGGGAAAATTATTCCAGAAACAGCTTTTCGGAACCTGTAAAAGAAAATCTCGATCGAGCCCTGGGAGCGATCTATTCCAGGATTTTGGAGACTCTGGCCAGAAATAGAAATCTGACTGCGGATGAGATAAAATATATTTATGAAAAACGTGATGAGCTGTTCATCAGCAAAAACAAAGCTCTCGATTATAAACTGGTGGATGATCTTTATTACCGTGATGAACTGCTCGATCTCCTTAATCTTAAAGATCACCTGATCGATTTTGAGAAATACAGAGTTCAGCAAACTGTGACAGCAGCCAACAAGATTGCCGTAGTCTATGCTCAAGGTACAATTGCTCCATCCAATTCGATAACATCAGCCCTTAATCTCTCAGCCAGCAAGATCAATAAAATTCTGGATGAACTTCAGAGCAATCGCTCCGTCAAATCGATCGTGCTGCGTGTGAACAGTCCCGGCGGGAGCGCTCTCATCGCAGAGATCATATTGAACAAGATAAAACAAGTTCGAAAAGTGAAGCCGGTAATAATTTCAATGGGAAATATGGCCGCTTCGGGTGGTTATTATATCTCTGTTAATTCCGATTATATCTTTGCTGATCCGTTCACCATCACCGGTTCCATTGGCGTGGTTTCCATAGTTCCTAATATCAGCGGTCTTACCGATAAAATCGGTATAAATTCAGAAAGGATCGGAAATGGAAAATACAATAATGTTTTCAATTTGTATGAAAAACCTTCCCAGGCAGAAATCCAATCCTTACAGAAATCTGTGAACAGCACATATATGGAATTTAAAATGAGAGTATCCGAAGGCCGTTCTCTCACTCTGAACGAAGTTGAGGAAGTAGCTCAGGGGATGATCTGGGAGAGTTCTGATGCTAAGAGAAATGGACTTATCGATGAAGTTGGAATGTTGTCCGATGCTGTGCTTAAAGCTGCAGAATTAGCTAATATCAGCAATTATCAAATCGATTATTATCCTCATAAAAAAAGTATGCTGGAAGAGTTACTGAAAGAAAAATTCAATATCGATATCAGTGCCAAGATCATGGAAAAGAGCATACCTCAAGAATTGAAATTCGATGAAATGATCGAATTTTATAAAAATATCAAAACCGATCCTGTGCAGGCTATTATGCCATACGAGATTCAGTTCTAAAAAAATAAATTCTGAAAACGTCTCTTCCGATAATGTTTGGATGTTGACTCTTTCAGGGTTGAAATGCAAGAAGTCTGATCCATTAATGATGATTTACCAAATCACAGAAATAGGTCAGACTTCAGAATTGGGATTGAACATTCACAACGCATTCATGAATTCAATCATAATAAATATCTTGACTGTTTAACCTAACAAAAAAAATTGCATAAAGTACGTTAAAATATATTATATAAGTAATTTTGGAGGAAAAATGAAAAAAGTAATTTTGACCGGTTTGGCAATACTGGTGATTGGATCCGTATCACTTTTTGCTGCATCGCAAGATCTTACGGCTGAAGGAAATAAAAATCTGAGATCAGCTAACCTACACCTGAGAGAAGGCAGGCCGGAGAAGGCGCTTCCTTTTTATGAACTAGTTTTGGAAGATAATTCTCATAACATCGAAGCCTTGAACAAAATGGCTGGGATTTACTATGATTTTAATTTTGATTACAAAAAAGCCATTGCAATTTATACGAATGTATTAGTTGAAATCGATGAAGTTTATGCTGAATATAATACTCTTATGCAAACTGATGAAAAAGCTGCCAAAAAATTCCATAAAAAATATATAAAAAATATAAAACTGGACGATATTAATGAGCGCATACCCAAGCTTATGCAGATCTGCTGGGTGAAGCTGTTTCTGGATGCCCAAACTGATACACAAAACGATAGCCTGCAAAGCGCATTGGATAAGTTCCTCTATGTTTTAGAAATCGCTCCCGATAGCGTGAAAACTTTAAAAATGATAGCTTTTGTTTATTCCAAAATGGGAGATGAAGTACAGTCTCTGAATTATATGGAAAAAGTAGCTGAAAAAGATACACTGGATGATATTGTACGCACACAGATCGGTAATACAAACTTTGAAAATGGTAATTATGAAGCTGCTTTGAAATGGTATAAAGCCGCGGCACAAATAAATCCGGAAAGCGTTGATAACTACTTCAATATGGCTCTGGCTTACAATAAACTGAAAGATCAGGAAAATACTCTGATTTCTTACGAGAAGGTTTTAAAATTTGAACCCGACAATCTTGATGCACTCATTTTTGCCAGTGAAATTTATGAGAAACTTGGGAATAAAGAACAATCATTAGCTTATTTGGAAACAGCCTTACAGCAATATAAAAAAATATTGGAAAGTGATCCGGACAATATCGATGTACTTGCCTATTCCAGTAATATTTACGAAAAACTGGGCAATATGGATGAATCGATCAAATGCTTGAAAAAAGCTGTTGATCTTGATCCGCAAAACATAAATTGGATTTCTTATCTAACCTACACTTTAACTCGAGAAAAGCGTTATGCAGAAGCTTTGGTTTATGCGAAGAAATGGTTAGAGTTAGTACCGAATTCTGAAGAAGCCGTAAATTATATCAACCTGACCAACCAGATGATAAAAAAATAGCTCTGTAATGCGAAAGTGGTGGAATTGGTAGACACGCAGGATTTAGGATCCTGTGGGAGCAATCCTGTAGGGGTTCAAGTCCCCTCTTTCGCACCAAATAATAAAATTGTGCAGAATTCAAACAAGAAGTTAAGGAGAATTAGTGAAAGTCGATATTAAGGACATATCTCAATGTGTGAAGGAATTAACAATCACGATCGAAGCAACAGAAGCGCTTCAGGATTATCATAAAACATTGAGTAAGTTTAAAAACTTCGTGGCCATTCCCGGTTTTCGTAAAGGAAAAGCACCACTTACCATGATCGAAAGAACTTATGGCGACAAGGTTAAAGAAGAATATTTTAATCAGAAATTAAACGATTATTATAAACAAGCTCTCGAAGAAAACGATCTGCATCCGATCAATCCGGGTGAAGCAAAAGAGATCGAATGGGAAAAAGGGCAAGACCTGGTGATGGTTTTCACATTTGAAGTTATGCCGCAAATCAAAGTTGAAAAATATAAAGGTTTGAAAATTCCTTTTGAACCGACCAAATTCAAAGATGCCATGATCGATGAAACGATCGAAGATTTTCGTCATAAAACAGCTACGGAAGAAACCGTGGAAACTTCTGAAATTAACGATCAGATAAGCGTCACGATCAAATTCCTGGACGATGAAGGAAAGGAAACCAAACAGATCAACAGACAGTTCATCTTAGGCGATAATTCCTATTCCAAAATAATGAACAAGAATTTGACTGGCGTAAAAGTCGGCGATGAAATAAAAACCAAACTTTTCACAAAGTCGGAAGAATCGACCGATTCTGAAATTACTGATAATTTAAAAGATCGTGAATTCCTGGTGGAAGTGAAAGAGATCAAGAGGAAGGTGCTTCCGGAATTGAACGATGATTTTGCTAAAGATCTGGAATATGACTCTTTGGAAATCTTGAGAGAAAAAATTGCGGAAGAATTGAAAATCAAGATCGAGAAAGACAATGGCGAGAGAAAGCGACAGGCAATTTCTACTGCGCTGATCCAGGAAAATCCCTTTGATCTTCCCCCTTCTTTCGTGAAAAGCTATGCCGAAGATTTGGCGAAACCCTATGCTGAAGCTTACAAGATGGAACTCGATAAGATCGTTCCTATATATGAAACTATCGCTGCATTTAATCTAAAAAATCATTACCTTCTGGACGAATTGAAAAAACTGGAAAAAATCGAAATTTCTGATGAAGATAAAGAAGCGATGATCGCCGAAGCTGCTGAAAATCTGAAGCTGGATGTGGCAAAATATAAAGAAATGTATAAAAAACAGATCGAAAGCGATGATTTCAAATATAGTTTGGAAGAGAAGAAATTGATGGATTTCCTGGAAAAAAATTCCAAATTCGTTTCCTATCCAAAGGAAGATAAGAAGAAGATTTCCAAACAGGATAAAACTAAAGAGAAAACGGAATCCGGAAAAGCGGAATAAAGGAGAATTCATGCCGTATGTACCAATAGTTGTAGAGCAGGAAGGACAGTTCGAAAGAGCGTATGATATTTTTTCACGCCTATTAAAGGACAGAATAATTTTCCTGGGTTCAGCCATCGATGATAACGTGGCAAATGTGGTGATAGCCCAGCTTCTGCACCTGGCTGCCGATGATCCTGAAAAAGATATTTCCATGTATATAAACAGTCCCGGCGGTTTGGTTTCTTCCGGTTTGGCGATCTACGATACCATGCAGTATGTTCGTCCCGATGTGAGCACGATCTGCATAGGTCAAGCTTCCAGCATGGGAGCGCTGCTGCTCTCAGCCGGACAGAAAGGCAAAAGATTTGCTCTGCCGAACAGCCGCATTATGATCCATCAACCTCTGGGTGGTGCTCAAGGACAAGCTTCCGACATCGAAATTCAAACCAGAGAAATCCTGCAACATAAAATCACCTTGAATAAAATGCTGCAATTTCATACCGGGCAAACGCTCAAACGCATTGAAAAAGACACCGACCGCAATTTCTTCATGAGCGCCCTGGAAGCCAAAGAATACGGATTGATCGATGAAGTGATCAAATCGCGCAAAGATTCTTTGCAGAAAACTACCAAAAACGGAGTATAAATGAATAATCCGAATATACATCACTGCTCGTTCTGCGGCAGATCGGAAATCGAAACGAAATTCCTGATCAAAGGTATCAGCGGTAACATCTGTGATGAATGCACCCAAATGTGTTCAACCATCATCGAAGCTGATCATCAGAAACACGAATTCGAACATTTCGTTCTTCCCACCCCACGAGAAATACACATGCTGCTGAACCAATATGTGATTGGCCAGGAATCTGCCAAACAGATCATATCCGTTGCTGTTTACAATCATTACAAAAGGATTTTCAAACAAAGACCCACTGACGATATCGATATTGAAAAAAGTAATATTCTCATGATCGGGCCAACCGGTTCCGGCAAAACTCTCATCGCTCAGACTCTGGCTAAATTGCTCAAAGTTCCCTTTGCCATTGCAGATGCAACCACTCTCACCGAAGCAGGTTATGTGGGAGAAGATGTCGAGAACATCCTGGTGCGGCTGCTGCAAAATGCCAGTTATGATATCGAAAAAGCCGAGAAAGGGATAATTTATATCGATGAATTGGATAAAATAGCCAGGAAATCTGAGACACCATCCATCACCCGCGACGTTTCCGGTGAAGGAGTGCAGCAGGCTCTTCTCAAAATCCTGGAAGGCGCCAAAGTGAACGTTCCTCCCAAAGGTGGTCGTAAACACCCGCAGCAGGAATTTATCGAAATCGATACCAAAAATATTCTTTTCATTTCCGGCGGAGCCTTTTTCGGATTGGAGAAAATCATCAGCAAACGCTTGAAAAAGAAAATCATCGGTTTTGATGCCGAAGCAAAAATAATCAAACTCAACGAAGACGATCTATTTAGACATGTTATTCCTAACGATTTGGTGAAATACGGTTTGATCCCGGAGCTGGTCGGCAGAATGCCGGTGGTCAGCTATCTGCAAGAACTGGATGAAGATGCTCTCGTCAAGATTTTAACAGATCCCAAAAATGCTATTTGCAAGCAATATAAAAAACTCTTTGAAATTGAGGATGTGAAACTTGATTTTAGTGTAGATGCATTGCGTGAAATAGCTCACGTAGCTATCAAGCAAAAGATGGGTGCTCGTGGTTTGCGTGCAATCATGGAAAAATTCATGATCGAGATCATGTACAACATTCCTGAGATGGACAATCTTAAAGAATGCCTGATCTCGAAAGATGTAGTTCTTGGCTTAAGTGAGCCGGCATTTTCGTTCAAAGAAGAAAAAAGAAATAAAACAGCTTAACAGAAAAAATAGTTTGAAAGCCTGCAAGATGATTTTGCAGGCTTTTTTTATTTTAGAGCATCCTTTACAGCATCGACCAGGTCTTCATCCAGGATCGGTTTCATGATATAAGCTATTGGTTTCGTTTTCATAGCTCGATCTATGACCTCTTTCTCTGAGTATGCCGTAACATAAATCACTGGAATATGATCTATCCTGGCAATTTCCTCCGACAGTTTGATCCCATCCATTTTACCAAAAAGTTGAATATCAATAAGTACCAGATCAGGTTTTTCAAGTTTAATCTTTGCCATGGCATTTTCCGCTGAGTCTTCTATGGATTGGATCTCGTATCCTTCCCCTTGCAGCAGTTGCTTCAGGTCTCGAGCAATGATTGTTTCATCCTCTACGATCATAATTTTCTTTTTCATGTTTTACCTCTCAAATTCAATTTCGAAAATTACTTATCATCAAAATGATGTCAACTTTCTTTTACAGTTAATTAATAAAACCTTGGTAATTTTCAAACTTTGGCACATTTTCAGCCCCCTCGATCCCCCTATTTAGGGGGAAGAAAAAGCATTACTTTCCCAAAAGTTCTTTCAACTTTTCTTTTATAAATTTTGCGAAAGTTTCTTGCATTCTTGCTTTCAACTTTGCCACAACTTCAACCCCCTCGATCCCCCTATTTAGGGGGAGGAAAAGTATGATGAACCCTGTAAGCGCTTCTTTCATATAGTTCTTCCAGCTTAGCACTTTTAAGGTTGCTTCATCTTCCCTTCCTACTTGGATATTCCATGTTCAATAATGGATAATTAAACTCCCCCAGCCCCTCTTCAAATCCTGAGGGGAGCGGATTTATTTCTTTAAACACATTTCACTCTTTATTTTGAAAGTTGGACTTCTCGTCCCGAGGAGTCCGCATTGTTTCTTGTTTTCGTCT
>JAUSOT010000269.1 GCA_030656075.1 Candidatus Cloacimonadales bacterium | reverse complement strand
GTTACTTAAATCAAGTCGGAAAGATTAATTAAAAGACAAATTATTTAAGGAAGGAAAAGAATCGTTTTCATTCGGGATTATCCTTTTAGGAAACATTGGTTTTTTGCTTAACTGGGGAATCGGTTTTGTTTTGCTTATGCCATTCAGGGTTAATGGAATACCGATAGTCTCGTGGATTTACTTGATAATCCTGATTATCGTTCAAATTTCTTTGAAAAAGCTTAATTGCACTTCCTGCTATTATTATGGGAAATCGTGCTATCTTGGCTGGGGAAAATTAACTGCATTATGTTTCAAGCAGGATTCCGGAAATCAGGAAAAAGGTATGAAGCTTGCCATTTCTTATGTTATTCAATTACCTGTTATTTTGATTGCAACTTTGATTGCAGGATTCATTTATGGCTTTAATACTATAAATATAATTCTGCTTATTATTTTTGTGATAATCAACATACTCCAAGGAGCAGTTTTGAGAAAGAAAGCCTGTGAAGTTTGTAAATCTCGATTTATCTGTAAAGGAAGTGCTGCTCCAAAATAGGATTATTCTTTAGTAACCGTTTCAATGGTTTCTAAAATGAGCTAATATGAACAAAGAAAACCTGATAAAACAATACAAAGCAATCTATAAAAAATCCCCTACCCACATCATCCAAACTCCGGGAAGAATCAACCTTATCGGTGAACACACAGATTACAACGACGGATTTGTGCTTCCCATTGCCATCGACAGATACACAAATATGCTTGCATCCAAAAACGATGATGGAAAAGTTCGACTCTATGACCTGAAATACAAAGAAAATGATGAATTTAATTTAGATAATTTTGAACCATCACAACAAAAAAAATGGAGCAATTATCAGCGTGGTATTGCAAAAGTTCTTCTCGATGCCGGTTATAAGATTGGTGGAATGGATGTTCTTATCTTCAGTGAAGTTCCTGAAGGTGCAGGGCTTTCATCTTCTGCTTCGATTGAAATTGCAATATTACTTTCATTCAAAGAATTATACAATCTGGATATTAAACCGATTGAGATGATCGAACTTGCTCGAAAAGCAGAAAACGATTTTGTGGGTGTGAAATGTGGAATAATGGATCAATTTGCTTCCCTGCTTTCCAAAGAAGACAATGCACTTTTCATAGATTGCAGAACTCTGGATTTCCAGTATATTCCGTTATCAATTCAAGGTTATTCATTTCTTGTGTGTAATTCGATGATAAAAAGAAAACTGGCAGAATCTTCCTACAACCAAAGAAGACAAGAATGCAGAGAAGCAGTGAAAATCCTGCAAAAACATCTTCCGGAAATAACTGTTTTACGGGATGTTTCTATAAATGATTTTGAAAAATACAAATTGTACCTTCCTGAAGAATTGAAAAGAAGAGTCGAGCATGTTGTTTATGAGAATGAAAGAGTAAAACAGGCTGTAGAAGTTCTGAAAAAAGGAAATCTGGAAGCTTTCGGTGAGTTGATGTACCAGTCTCATAAAAGTTTGAAAGAGCTTTATGAAGTCAGCATCGAAGAACTTGATTTGCTGGTAGAAATCGGAATGAATGAACCGGGAGTTTTGGGTGCAAGACTTACAGGAGCAGGTTTTGGCGGATGTGTTATCTACCTGGTGGAAGATTCCAGCATTGAGCATTTGAAAGAAAAAAATCTGGATGTGTATCATAGAAAGATAGGACTTATTCCGCAGTTTTATAAAGTTGTTCCATCCAGAGGAGCTTATGTGTGGTTGAATGGAAACCGTTAAAACGGTTATGGTTTGTGTGGTGTGTTTATTGCCACCAACTGAAGTTGGTGGTTAATTAAGATTGTACTCAACTCGTCGATTCTCTTACGAGTCGAAGCAATCATTGCATTAACCACCTGCTTTAGCTGGTGGCTTGAAGAAGAAAAAGGAAAGTAACCGTTTCAACGGTTTACCAGTAATCACGAAAGGAGAATAATGAATATCCTTGAATTACTTGAACGCGACGATAAATGGTATCTCGGTGGTGGTGATTCACTCATCTTCACACCGCTTTTTCCACAGTGGCTGCACATTCCCGGATTGTGTGATGAAGCGCATTTTTATAACATTCCAATAAAACCGCTTTATACGATCTCATTCCTTTCAAAAGACGGAAAAGAACTCAAACCAAAATTGTTCGATACAAAATGGAATCCTTCCAAACTGATAAGAAGATTCACTTTAGCAAACGATCTGACACTCATCGAAATTGATGTTATGCTACCTAATGATACACTTTCTACAACTTTAAATTTCAAGGGGAAAAATCAGGAAATCGATGTGATCTTATGGACGGCACAGGCAAATAACCAAAACGAAAAGACACTCTCCTTTTCCAAAGAAAATAATGGAATCCTTTTTAATCGAGAAGTAAAACTCAGAAAGAAATATCCTTTCAATTTTTCATTATTTCTGGGAATGGAACATTCTTCTTATTCCATAAATCTTTCCGATTATACGTCAAATCAGCCCAAATTTGAATACACTCCATTCTATGAAAAATTCGCTGGCAAACTTCCCGATGAAATTCATAATAAAGGGATTAATCCTGATGGATTGCTCTACATCGGCTTGCATCAACATCTAAAAGTTACAGAGAATACAGAAGCGAAGATCTTTCTTTCGGTTGCGAAAACTTCCGATCAAGTTAAGAAAAAATTTAATGAAGCAGTTAATATCAAGAATCCTATTAAAGAAAGCGAAAAGAAATGGCAAGAATTTTTCAATTCCGTGCCGCATTTTGAATGTTCCGATAAATTTATAGAGAAATATTACTGGTATCGCTGGTTTGGACTGCGGCTTTTTATGATGAAAAATTCATATTCTTATCCTTGTGTTTGCGAGGGACCGGCTTATTTCCGAATGCCGATTTCCTATTCAGCTCAATGTCACATGCTGGAAACTCGCTGGATGGATAACTCCAAAATAGCTGAAGGAAGCTTCCTGAATTTCATGGAAAACCAGGAAGAGAACGGCAGTTATCCCGGGAATCTGTATCCTCTGGATATTGATATAAAAAGCTTTTATCATGCTGATTTCGGGACTGCAATAATGGAGATTTACAAGGTTCATCCTGACATTAACTTCCTGCAAAAAGCATATCCGTCCCTCGTGAAATATGCAGAATTTTTCGATAAAGAACGAGATCCTGAACACAGCTATCTTTACGATGTAATCGACCAGATGGAAACCGGACAGGAATTTATGACGCGTTACACGAGTGTGGATAAAAAGGCAGATCTGCAAATGGAATCCGGCGGCATCAAACTGAAAGGAGTGGATGCGACCTGCTACCAATATGGAATTCGTAAAGCACTCTCTTTTATTGCTGAAAAATTAGAGAAAGAATCCGAATCAAAAAAATGGATAGAAGAAGCCGCAAAGATCAAAGAAGCTGTTCTGAAATATATGTGGGATGAAAATGAGGAAATGTTTTTCGATGTGAATCCTGAAAATTGGAAGCGATCGAACATCAAAGCTGCGGTCTGCTTTTATCCGTATATGAGTGATATTGCAGATGAATCTCACTTGGATGGTATGAAGAAACATCTTTTTAACAAAGATGAATTTTGGACTTCATATCCTGTTCCGTCAACCGCTTTGAACGAGCCGCTCTCAAGTTCTTTTGGAGAGTGGAAAGAAAAAAGAATGAACTGTCCCTGGAATGGAAGAACCTGGCCCATGACCAATTCTCATATTGCAGAAGCTTTGGTAAATGTTGCTTCCAAATATAATGAAAATCTGAAAGAAAAAGCGGGTTGGTTCATCAAAAGAACCATTGAAATGATGTTCCTCAATGGTGATCTGAAATATCCAAATACTTACGAACATTATAATCCACATTCCGGCAAACCATGTCTTTATCGTGGTGTGAACGACTACCAGCATTCCTGGATCGTTGATCTGATCATAAAATATATTTGCGGAATTCAACCACAACTCGATGGTTCATTGATCATCGATCCGCTTCTTCTTGGATTGAAATATCTGAAAATCGATAATGTTTCAATTAAAGGACATATATTTAAAGTAGAAATTGAAAATGATAAAATCCAAGTTTATGTCGATGGAGTTTTGGAAAATAAAAGTAGAATTGGTGAAAGTATAAAATTATAAATTGAAAACGGTAAAAATCCAATAATTGCTCTCTTTCATTAGGCGCTTACGAAACCAAACTTACCAACAAGTTGTCGTGAAATTTAAATACAGAAACTCCTCATTCCTCCCGAAAGCCTTCGGGACATTTGGGAATGCAATTTTTTGAAAAGTTTTACTTTGATTTTTTATGTGTAAAAGTATTTTTCGAAATGAAATTTCTTTATCAATTGTGTTCCCAAATCGGAATTTGGGAACAAGCAGGCTCTCGAGTGGTCAGGTTGCAATGTTTGCTGAATCTATTTTCCATAGATTCCATCTATGGTTATTAACATTTAATCCTTTCAGGATTATAAAGAAATTAGTCCCACTCGTAGAGTGTTTTTGTCATCCTGAGTAATTTTTCTTGCTTTTCCATCGAAGGATCTCCGCTTATAATGAGATTCTTCGTTAGAAATTACTTCGAAGATTTCCTCAGAAAGACACTTTTTAAATTATGCAAAACACTAAAGACTTAAAATAATTGGAGGAGGAAAAGATGAAAAAGAAAGTTATTATGTTAGGAATGTTCGCATTGATTCTTTCACTTACTGCTTAACTTTTGGCGTTTGATATTCCGGTTGAGGAAATATCAGCGGACAAGAGCCTTCCGGATGGATGGGTAGTACCCTTACAAAATCATCTTGGTATCTATCATCATGACGGCACAGATTTTGATAACTGGACTCAAATATATCCGGGACCTCATAATTATATCACTCCGGTTGTAGGTGACATCGACAATGACGGTGACCTGGAAATTTTTGGTGGTGGTCATACATTCGATCTTATGGCAAAGTACCACACTGGGGAAAACGTTGCCGGTTGGCCCGTTTCAGCATTAAGTGCTTTAGAGTGCTCACCAATAGTATTTGATGTTGATGATGATGGTATAGCAGAGAAGTTGTTTTTGGTGAAAATTGGCCCGGTGCTAATGGTTTCTTGTATGCATTTAATGGTGATGGTTCAACGGTTGAAGATTGGCCAACTTCGGTAGGTGCACCGGTTATGGTTAATAGTGCTGCTGTCGGTGATGTCGATGGTGACGGAGATATTGAGATCGCACTGATAGTTTTGGGTGGAACAGTATATTTATGGACGATCGAAGATATGCCATATCGGAAATATTTAACAGATTGGGGAACCTATTTTCATGATAACTGGAATACAGTCTGGTTTCATCCTTTATCTCCGCAAAATCCGACTGCTGCTATTTCAGGAAATTCCATTCATTTATGCTGGAATGCAAATACCGAATCTGATATTGCAGGTTATAATGTTTATCGAAGCGATATTCCAGGCGGACCTTATGAAAAGATAAACAGTATATTAATTACTGAAACTTTTTACAATGATATTATAGGAACAGAAGATAATTATTACTGCGTTACTGCAGAAATCCAAGCTTGTACAGAATCAAGATTGAGTAATGAGGTTATTTTTCAAACAGGTTGGATCGGGGGAATTGTATCTTTGGAAGGTGGCGCAGGAAACGTTGAAGAAGTTATCGTAACTGCCTGAAGTGTATCTGCAAATCCTTATGCTACAGGATTTTATTCAATCGGAATAGCGCCCGGAACTTATGATGTTACTGCCACTTTGGACGATTATATTCCCTTTAACGATTCAGTTACTGTTGTGAGTGGGCAAATAACTACTTTTGATATAGAATTATACTGTTGGGATCAAATTGCACCTCCAGAAAATTTAATTTATATCATTGCTGGAGATTATCTTACATGGGATCCACCACAAACTGCTCTCAATTGGATTGGTTACAATGTTTATAGAGATTATACTCCATTCGCAACAATTCCAGATACTACAAGTATTATTTATAATCCAGGTGCTGGTATATATTTTTTAACTGCTGTCTATGTGTACGGAGAATCTGAACCATCTAATATTGTTGAAGTACCAATTACAGGAGTTGAAGATAATATTCTCAGTTTCAAAACAGAACTTCTTGGCAATCACCCCAACCCGTTCAATCCATCAACTACTATTTCTTTTAATCTCACCGCGAAGAACGCTGAGGACGCAGAGTTAATAATTTATAATATCAAGGGGCAAAAAATAAAACAATATTCAATTATCTGGAATGGCACCGATGAAAATAACCAGCTTGTAAGTTCTGATTTGTACTTTTCTAAATTAAATGTAAACGGTAAAATCTTACGAAGGTCGGTTTCTGCAAGAAGTCCGAAAACCATCCAAAGGCTGGTAAACCTTCGAAAGGGATATTTTTCTCTTCCTGCTTTTCAAATGTCGGTTTCCGCAAGAAGTCCGAAAACCTTCGCAAGGTAAATTTCTTTTTGCTTTTCTCAACTCCCCTCTCTTGGTGTGAAGAGAGGGGGTTGGGGGTGAGTTTACGGATAAATCCTATTGATCATCCTCGGGAAAGGAATTACTTCACGAATATGACGCACACCGCTCATCCATTGGATCAACCGTTCCAAACCGATGCCAAAACCGCTATGCGGCACGCTGCCGTATTTACGCAGATCCAGGAACCACTGGTAATCTTCAATATTGTAGCCTTCTTTGGTAATTCTTTCCAGCAGCAGATCATGATCGTCTTCACGCTGCGAACCTCCGATAATTTCGCCGAATCCTTCCGGTGCTATCAGGTCTGCACCCAGCACCAGATCAGGATTTTCGGGATCACGTTTCATGTAGAAAGATTTGATTTCTTTCGGCCATTTTTCCACAAAAACCGGTACATCGAATTCTGCTGTGATCAGCTCTTCTTCCGGAGCTCCGAAATCGCCAAGGTAGTCGATGTCCACACCTTTACTTTTCAGGAAATCGATTACTTCTCTATGGGTCATTTTCACAAAAGGTGCATCAGCTTTTTTCAATTGCTCAACATCACGTTCCAAGATTTCCAGTTCCCTGGCATTTTTTTCGATCACAGTGCGGATCACGTATCGGATCAATTCTTCCTGGATCTGCAGGTTTTCGTCGTGTTCCACAAAAGCTGCTTCCGCATCCATCATCCAGAATTCTGTTAAGTGTTTGCGCGTTTTAGATTTTTCAGCTCTGAATACCGGACCAAAATCGTAGACTCTTCCCAGACTCATAATGCCGGCTTCCAGGTAAAGCTGGCCGCTTTGCGAAAGGAAAGCCGAACCCAGATCGAAATAGGGAACTTCAAAAAGCGTGGTTGTTCCTTCGCTGGCGTTGGGAGTGAGGATCGGTGAATCGAAACGGTAGAAACCGTTGCTGTTCAAGTATTCGCAGATTGCAAAATACACTGTGTGACGTATCTTGAGAATGGCATTCTGTTTGGCAGAACGCAACCAAAGATGTCGTTGAGAAAGCAGGAAATCCGGTCCGTGTTCTTTTTTGCCGATCGGATATTCGTCAGCAATATTGATGATATTCACATCTTTCAGGTGAAATTCAAATTGCCCTTCCAAATTCGGATGTTTCTGCGGAACGCCGATCACTTCCAAAGAAGACTCGATAGTGAGAGCTTTTACTTTCTCGAAGTTAGCTTCACCCATTTCCGGTTTGAAGGCAACGCATTGCACATCTGCGCTGGCATCCCGGAAAATAACAAATCGCAATTTACTACTGGCTTTGCGGTAGTTGCGCACCCAGCCGCGCAGTTTAACTTCTTCACCTAAATGATCTTTCAGGTCTTTTACTTCTATTGTTTTCATCTATTTTTCTCCAAATTCAAATCTCTGCTTCCGAATTTTCCAGTTCGGAAGAAATCACTTTTGAAGCTTCCGCTTCATGTTCTGGTTAATGAAAGAATCTCATTATAAGCGAAGATCCTTCCAAAGAGCAACGCTCAAGATTCAGCAGGATGACAAAACACTCTATTTTGTCTTTCCCAAGCAGAAGCTTAGGAAAGAGAATTTATTTTTTATTTATCTTCTTCACAATTTCCAGAGCCACTTTCAGCGCCCTGGCTCCGGCTTTACCGTCCACCACCGGATTTATATCTGCTTCAACCGCGTGAATGAAAGATTCCAACTCCTGGGTCAGAGCGTCTTTTTCGCGATTGGAAGCATCCACCTCCACAATGTCCACGACATCTTTTGTGTCGATTCCGTCATATTTGCCCAACATCAACTTGGGCAGTACTTTATATAAATTCTTCGATTTCTTGATATGCGTGACTTTTTTTTGCTGAAAATCAAAAGAGAAATACGCATCTTTCTGGAAAATCCGCAGTTTTCGAGAGCGCTTCATGGAAATGCGGCTGGCTGTGATATTGGCTACTCCCCCATCCTCAAATTCGATACGGGCATTGGCAATATCGATGCTTTTGGTCATCACTCCTGCTCCGCTGGCACTGATCTGTTTCACTTCGCTTTTGCAGAACGCTAATATCAGATCGATGTCATGGATCATCAATTCCAAAACCACCGGGATATCCGTTCCCCGCGGTGTGAATGGCGCGATGCGGTGGCATTCGATAAATATGGGATCTTTGATGTATTCTTCCATTTCGGTCACGATCGGATTGAATCGTTCGATATGACCTACCTGGATTTTCAGGTTTTGCTTTTCAGCAATATTAAGGAGTTCATCAGCTTGCAGCAAAGTCTCGGTTATCGGTTTTTCGATGAAAACATGGATTCCCTTCTCCAATGCTTTTTTCGCCAGTTCAAAGTGGGAAATCGTGGTCACGACGATTACCAGAGCTTCGCACTCAGAAATCAAATCATCGAAATTATTGAATGCTTTGCATCCCAGCTTTTCCGAAATCTCTTGGGCTCGTTTCTTGTTTTTATCGTACAATCCCACGAATTCACATTTATCGCTCTCGCTGAGAATGCGCGCATGATTCTGGCCAAATTGCCCAACTCCGACGATCCCTACTTTCAGCATTATCTCTCCCAATAATATTTTTAAAAGTTAAATTCCGGTTTGGCTTTACGCTGTCAAGCAAAGAAATCTGTGGAAGAATTGCAAATCAGTTTAGCCGCTAAGAACACGAAGGATCACCAAGAAGATGATTAATACGTAAACTTTCGGGAATTTGCATCTCAGCGATTCAGCAATTCAGCTATTTCAACCTTTCTTTCTGCATTCTGCTTTCTATGAGATGCAACTAATTCCCACGAATAAATTCATGGGCAGAGAAGTACTATTTATTAAACAAATTCATGTTTATAAAAAACTTTATTCTTTAATCTTTTTCCTTTTTTCTTTTGTCTTTGGTCTTTGGTTTTTGGTCTTGGGTCTTTGGTTTTTCTGCTTTTTCCTTTCTGCTTTTTGCTTCTCACCAATAAAATGGTTGCTATAAAACCGATTCGAAATAGTTTTTGTTTTTATAGAAAAGTAGGAGAAGAAATGAACAAAGCTTTGCTTTTGATAATAGACGGATTCGGCATCAATGAATCAGATTACGGCAATGCTGTCGCAGCCGCCAAAATGCCGAATTATGATAAATTTATCGCGGAAAATCCGCACAGCAAATTAGGCGCTTCAGGATTCAATGTTGGCCTGTTAAAAGATGACATGGGAAATTCCGAAGTCGGACACCTGAACATTGGTGCCGGACGGATTGTTTATCAACTTAACAGCTTGATAATGAAAAACATAGCTGATGGTGCATTCTTTCAAAATCCTATACTGTTATCTGCAATCACTCATGCAAAAAAACACAACAGCAAACTGCACCTGATGGGGCTGCTTTCGAATGGAAATGTACACACCAATATCGATCATCTCTGGGCTCTTTTAAAACTTTGCAAACAGGAAGGTCTCGGACAGGTTTATTACCATGCTTTCATGGATGGCAGAGACACACTCCCCCATTCCGGGATCGATTTTATGAAACAATTTCTGCAGAAATCCAATGAAATTGGGATTGGTAGAATTGCGACAATTTCCGGACGTTATTATGCTATGGATCGGGATAACCGCTGGGACAGGATCAAGAAAGCCTATGATGCGATCGTGCGTGGAAAAGGAGAAGAATATTCCGATCCGATCCAAGCGATCCAGGCAAGCTACGATAATGAAATAACCGATGAATTTATTATTCCAAAAGTGATGATGGAGAATGGCAAACCATTTGCAAAGATAGAAGAAAATGATGCTGTGATCGCCTTCAATTTCCGGGCTGATCGAATGCGGCAGATCACCCACAGCCTAAAAATTCCCGGCTTTGAGAAATTTGAAATCGAGAAATTTGAAAACCTGAAATTTATCAGCCTCAGCGAATATGATATCAATTTTAATGAATACATCGAAGTTGCCTTTCGCCTGCAACCACTGGAAAATATTCTGGGAAAAATAGTATCCGAAAAAGGTTTGAAGCAATTACGTATGGCAGAAACGGAAAAATATGCTCATGTCACTTTTTTCTTCAATGCCGGAGTTGAAAAACCCTTCCCCAATGAAGACAGGATTCTGGTGAATTCTCCGAAAGTGGCTACTTACGATCTGCAACCTGAAATGAGCGCTTTTGAAGTGTGTGATAAACTGGTGAATTCGATCCAAAGTGATAAGTACGATCTCATCGTCACCAATTTTGCCAACTGCGATATGGTGGGACATACGGGAGTTTTTGCAGCTGCCGTGCAAGCTGTGGAAACAGTGGATACGTGTCTTGGAAAGATCATCCCAGCAGCAAATAAGCATGGTTTCAATATCCTGCTGACAGCTGATCACGGCAATGCCGAAAAAATGCTGGATGAGGAAGGCAGGATTTTCACGGCCCACAGCAAAAATCCGGTTCCTTTCATTGTGAATGCCGGAAAAAAACTAATAAAAAATCTGAGAGATGGGATTTTAGCAGACATCGCTCCCACAATTCTTGACTTGATGAACATCGAAAAACCAAAAGAAATGACCGGAGAGAGTTTGATAGAAGAACTAAGGAGTTGAGATTAGCCCCTACCCTACCCTACCCTCCCCAGAGGAGAGGGAATATTTAGATTATTTTTCTGGAACTTTTTCCTTCTCTGCTGGAGAAGGTGGCTGAACGAAGTGAAGTCGGTTTACCCCGTGAAATTCAGCTTGCTGAATATTTCATTGGGGATGAGACAAAAAGGAGTTTTCTGGTTACAATGCTCCGCGTTGTAACCTTATTTCCACGCTCCGCGTGCATCAGATCATGAATGTCCGCAGAAGCGGAAGTGATGCGTTCCAACGCTGAGCATTGGAACGAGAGTATAAAACCATTGAGAAGGTTCAGCAGGGAGAAGAACCTTATAAACCTTCTCAAGGTTAAGAAAGATAGGAGTTTAAATGGAAAGTGTAGATCGCATCGACATTAAAAAAAAATGGCCGATCCCGCCGGCTGTAAAATTGATCCTGATGCTGGCTGTTGTGATGGGACTGGTTGGCCGAAGCTGCTGGCTGAAAACCAGAGATGCTAATATTCAAATCACCAATATTGAAGTAGTGGAAGCAACCAAAGTGAGTGCCGACGTTAAATTCAACGTGGCAAACAGAGCTGATATTGCACTGACAAAGTCTTTTCTCATCAAGATCATTGATAAAGACGATCAGTTGGTTGCCAGCAAGATCACGCAAATCGAATTACCGCCCAAATCCAACAAACGCTACCTGAAAGTGCTGCAGAAATTTAACATTCCGCTGATGAACGGTATTGATGATATTAAAGAAGTAACCGTGGAAGTGTATAAATAGCACTCCCCTTCATAAGGGGAGATGCCAAAGGCAGAGGGGTTTGTCAGATAAATTATTCTATAAAAAATTCTTATAATCATAAGAAAACCCACATATAGTTCCCCCCTTTAAAGGGGAACTGATACAAATAATGAGGAAAAAAATGAAAAAATTATTAATTTTATTATTCGTTTTTTTGGCATTTAATCTTATCTCTCAGGAATTTATTGATCTTCCTGCCGAAAAAGTATTTCAACTACTTTCTAAAGGCGATACCTTTCCTGAACCGGTAGAAAAAGGCAGCGTTATCCGAGATTCCATTGTAATCAATGATTCGCTGACCGCACCTTTCGCTTATTACATTCCCAGCGGATATGATGCAGCCAAACTCACACCGCTTTTTGTTTATCTGCACGGTGGGATTGAAACGCCTACTTTCTATTCGATAGATGATCTGGAAAAAGATAATGAGTTTATCGATTTTGCGAATGAAAATAACCTGCTTTTATTGTTGCCGATGGCAAACATTAAATGCATGTGGTGGAATGTGACAGGTGCCGAAAATATTTTGAATCTGATCAAAATAATGAAGCAAAAATTCAATGTGGATGATAATCGGGTTTACGTTTCAGGCATTTCGGACGGTGGTTCCGGTTCATTCCATCTGGCTATGACGCATCCCGATGCTTTCGCTTCGTTCTATCCCATTATCGGCATGATGAGTGTGGGCAACCTGGAAAACGGCAGACAAACCTATCCGGCAAATCTGGCCAACCGTTTTGTTGCAGCTGTAAACAATGATAAAGATAGATTATATCCTGCAGCTAAAATGCGGTTATTGATCGATCTTGCTCAGAAAGCTGGTGCTGATCTTTTTTACCAGGAAATCTGGGGATTCGGTCATGAAGTTCCATATTTGAAAGAGCAGTTAAATACCATTTTCACCCAAATGGATTCGCATCCGCGAGATCCATTCCATCCGCAGCTTTATTGGGAAGTTTCGGAAGAAGAATTCAAAAAATGTGATTGGCTGGAAATTACTAAGATCGATACATTGCTGGAAGCTGCCGAATGGCATAAAAGTTACAATGTGAAACTAACCGATGATCGCCTGATGTTCGGTTTCAATCATGATGAACAATATACCGGAGACGGAACGTTCATCTTAAAAGTCGTAGAAAATTCAGCAGCCGATAAAGCAGGTTTGCAAGTGGGAAATGTCATCATCAAAATGGATGGAAAGGCAGCTGCCAACGTCGATTCTCTCATCTCCTGGCGCGATGCCAAACAACGCGGTGATGAATTCACGCTCACCGTTTTGCGTAATGATTCGGAAATCTTTTTGGAAGGACATTTCCCTGAATCCACCACTTATGATGCTTTCAATTTTACCAGGAAATCAGGTGCGGTGAAAGCCAGATATTACGGGAATCATTTTGAGATCGAAACTTCCCGGGTGAAAGAAATCGCAATTTACTTCCATCCCAATATGATCAATTTGAAAAATCCGATCACCGTAAACATCAATGGAAAAAAAGTTTTTGAAGATTTAATCAATTACGATAAAAAATTCATAATCAGCAATTTTGAAAAAAACAAAGACAGAAAAGCATTGTGGATCAATAAATTAGTTTTAGAAGTTCCCAGGGAGATGTGATGCTTTCAAAAAGTAAATTCTCTCTCGTTCCCAAATTCTGTTTGGGAATGCGAATTTCACAGCGAAACTCCTGTTTCGCAAATGGAAAATAAAATTGTTAGTTATTCGAGATTCTTTCTAAGAACGACGTACAAAATACGTCAGAATGACAAAAAAGGAGAAGAGAAAATGCCTTCCAAAAAAGTAGAAGAATTCAATTCCGAACGTAATAGATTGAACGATCTGGTGCTGAAATATTCCGATAAAGAGATCAAACGTTTTTTCAGTTTGGACCAACAGGTTTACCGTGATGACGCTCTTCCTGCCGGAACCAAAGAAATGCTGGGACTGGTTGCATCACTGGTGTTGCGTTGCGATGACTGCATTAAATATCATCTGGAAAAATGCCATGAAAATAAGATCACAACTGCAGAAATCGAGGAAGTCTTTTCGGTAGGCCTTATCGTGGGCGGCTCCATCACAATTCCCCACATCAGACGTGCCTTTGAATTTTGGGAAGAATTGTTGAAATGAGCGATAACTTTATCTATCCTGCATTTCCATTTCAAGTTCAGACGTTTCAAATCACAACACAAATTACTTGCCTTAATTACATGCGTAAATAATTTTCGCTAAGGATAGTTATTGAAAATGTGGGAGGGGAAACATGATCAAACAAAATTTGGTTAAATCGTTTGAAGACAGCATTAAACAAAACTGGGATCTGCCGGCTTTTACAAATTATAAAGAAGTAGATAACAGCTACGCTCAGGTTGCTGCCAGGATCGTTTTTCTGCATCATTTCTTTGAAAAGTTGGGACTGAAAAGCGAAGAAAAAGTGGCTTTGATCGGCAAAAACACCGTCAATTGGGCGATCACTTATCTGGCTGTTGTCACCTACGGTGCAGTTATTGTTCCCATTCTACCCGACTTCAAACCGGACGATGTTCATCATATTGTTAATCATTCCGAATCGAAACTGCTGTTTGCTGCCGGCGCTATCTTTGAAGAACTCGATGATTCGATCATGCCGGAACTGGATGCGGTGATTTCCCTGCAGGATTTCTCACTGCTTTTTGGAAAAAAGAAAAATGCCGGACAGCTATTAAATGAATCATCTTTGAATTATCTGGAAAAATATGCCGGCGAACTTACAAAAGAGAAAATCAGGTTCAAAGAAATAAAAAATGAAGAATTGGCGGCAATTATCTACACATCCGGAACTACAGGATTTTCTAAAGGTGTGATGCTGCCGCACAACAGTTTGATCTCCAATATCGTTTTTGCCAAAAACCACATGCCGCTCGAACCGGGTGATACCATTGTTTCCTTCCTGCCGATCGCACACGTTTTCGGTTGTACATTTGAATTTCTCTTCCCTTTTGCCAGCGGTTGCCATATCACTTTCCTGGGAAAAACGCCATCTCCAAAAGTTTTGATCAAAGCCTTCGGAGAAATTCATCCAAGACTGATTTTATCGGTTCCGCTGGTCATCGAAAAGATCTATAAAAAACAGATCAAACCAAAACTGGATAAACCTTCGATATCTTTATTATTGAAAATCCCTCTCATGCGGAAAAAAATCTATTCCAAAGTGAATAAAACACTCACCGATGTTTTTGGTGGGAATTTCCGGGAAATAGTTTTGGGCGGCGCTGCCCTGAATGAAGAAGTCGAAAAATTCCTGCGGGACATAAAGTTTCGTTACACTGTTGGTTACGGCATGACAGAATGCGGGCCGTTGATAAGTTATTCAGGATGGGAAACATTTAAAATCGCTTCCTGTGGTGAAGTTGTGGATGATATGACTGCCAAAATCGATTCAGAAGATCCTGAAAATTCGATTGGTGAAATATTAGTGAAAGGCGAAAATGTGATGTATGGCTACTACAAAAACGTTGAAGCTACCAGAGAAGCGATCGATGAAGAAGGCTGGCTGCACACTGGCGACCTGGGATTGATGGATAAAGATAAATTCATTTTCATCAAAGGCAGAAGTAAAAGCATGATATTGGGACCGTCCGGTAAAAACATTTATCCGGAAGAACTGGAAGCAAGACTGAACAATCTGCCTTATGTCCAGGAATCCATCGTTATCGTCCGGGACGGCAAATTGGTAGCACTCGTTTACCCGGATATGGAAGCCGTCGATGCAGGCGGGATCTCGGAAAAAGATCTGATGGAAATCATGGAAGATAATAAAGTTAAGATGAATGCAATCTTCCCTGCCTATATGGCTCTGGCAAAAATCGAGATATATTCGGAAGAATTTGAGAAAACACCTAAAAAAAGCATCAAGCGTTTTCTTTATTCAAATTAAATGAGTTCTGCATAATAGAGTGTTTTTGCCTCACCCCGGCCCTCTCCAAGGGAGAGGGAGAAGTGAGCAATAAAGCTATAAGTTCTTATCCTTCTCCTCGATAGGAGAAGGTGGTCCCGAACGCTTTCGGGACGAAGTCGGTTTACCCCGTGAAATTCAGCTTGCTGAATATTTCATTTGGGATGAGGCGAAATGAGAGACAAAGCTTAGTGTTTATGCTAATTACATGAATTATAAGAAATTAGCTTCCAATTTTAAGTTAGGAGGTAATTAAATTGATTACTATTATTCTAAATTATTATGATTAGATGAATTAGGAAATATTAAGAAGCCTTTTATTCAAATTAAATTATAAGGAAATCTAAGTTTATGTGGCGTCCGATCCTGATAATATTAGTAATTTTTGCAGTGCTGTACGGAGCATATTGGTACATGAACAAACCGGAGATAACCGAAATTGACTCCAGTTTCATTAACACAGAAAAAGTTCCTTTCCAATCTGTCGTCGGCAGACCTTTCTCAAAACCGCTCCAAGTGGGCAGCCTGGATGTATCGCTTTCATCCAGGGCAAATTATTCCATCTCTGCCAGAATCCTCTCCAAACGCAAATATGTTACAGGTTGGGAATCTAAAATATCAAGCTGGGATTATGTTTTAGGTTGGGGTGATGCGGCAAAAATCAATAAAATCGAGAACCTTCATATCCGTCAAACCGTTCGCTGGTATTCATACAAAGTTGCTTCCAACATTCCAATGGCGGGACAATACATAGCCACTCACACTTCAAATCATCATCTCATTCCCAAAACGGAAAATGTACGTAAAGCCATGCTTTTTCTGAAGAAATTCGACGTTGTGCAGATGGAAGGATTTCTTGTAGATGTGCATGGAAATTACAAAGGGAGAACTGTTAACTGGTTAACAAGTATGCGTAGAGATGATACTGGAAGAGAAGCTTGCGAAATCTTCCTGGTGGAAAGCGTGAAGATCGGTGATAGAATATATAAATAAAACAGAAAAATGACATTTGATAATAAAGTAATATTCCCAGATTATAAAAACAGTATCATAAACCTGACAGCCTCCATCCTGCAGGCTTTCGACGTTCAGTCCGATCATCCTCCCCTCAAGCAATTAAATACTTTAGAACTAAAACTGAAGAAAAATATCATTCTACTCATTCTGGACGGTTTTGGCCTGAATTTATTTAGGAAATATGAAAAATCAATAACTGCATTTCTGCAGCCATATTTTCTGGATTCGATAACATCGGTCTTTCCATCTACAACCAGTGCTGCGATTACCAGTATAATGACCGGCAAAACTCCCTGGGAACACGGAGCAATCGGCTGGTCACTTTATTTTAAAGAATTTGCTAAATTGATCGATTATCTGCCAAACTGGGATTCGATAACTTCCCGCTTTTTGAACAGCGCCAAATACAATACTCAGGATTACCTGGGCGGAGAAAACATCTTTGCCAAGATCCAAACTCGAAATCCTGAAGTTTTAACCTATAACATGACTCTGAAAGGAATCGACAAAAGTGCGAATACGATAAAAAATTCCGGATCAGCCAGGATCATCGGTTACAAGAAAACGCCACAGCTATTCAGAATTTTGCCTAAAATCCTGAAAAAAAATCCTGGTCAGCGCAAATTCATCTATGCTTATTCTTCCAATCCCGATCATCTGGAGCATCTGCACGGTGTCGGTTCACAGCAGGTTTGCAGTTTTCTGCAGGAAACCTGTTGGCAACTGGAGAAGCTGCAGAAAAAACTGCAAGGAACGAACACAACTCTGCTGATATCGGCAGATCATGGTCTGGTGGATATTGGAAAATACTTCTACACAAATGAAGATGAAATGCTTTTTGATTCGATGATCATGCCGACTTTCCCTGAACCGCGCTTTGTCAGTTTTTTCATTAAAAAACACAAAGAAGATCAATTCCTGATAGCAATTGAGAAATATGAAGATGACTTTGAACTTTACTCCAGGCAAGATCTTATCAATGAAGAATTGCTTGGATTTGGCAAAATGCATCCCAAAATAGATGATTTCCTGGGTGATTATATGATGATCGCTACAGGGAATAAAGCAATGAAATCGATTTATATGCAAAATGGAAAATGGAAAAAAGAATTTGCTGCTCATCATGCCGGTTTAACTGCTGGAGAAATGCAGGTTCCATTATTCAGGATCGATTTATAGAGGAACCATGCTAAACAAGAAAACCAGGATCGGATACTTTCAAGCTATCATGTCGATTATTTTGAACCTATTGTTGTTTGCTCTGAAGATTTACGCTGGAATTCGCTCTGCTTCCATCGCCATTATAGCCGATGCCTGGCATACTCTTTCCGATTCTTTTTCTTCCTTAATTCTGCTTTTTGGATTCAAGATCGCCGCCAAACCAGCAGATGAAAAGCATCCATTCGGACACGGCCGAGCAGAGGTAATTGCCACGGTGATCGTGGGAACAGTTTTAGCAATTATCGGCTTTTCCTTCCTGGTGGAATCCATAAAAAGACTGCAGGAACAGCAAGCAGCCAATTTCGGAACTTTAGCTTATGCAGCTACGATCATTTCCATTCTTTCCAAGGAAGGTATGGCACAATTCGCCATCCGTTCCGGCAAAAAACATGATTCATTTCTGCTCATTGCAGATGGCTGGCATCATCGTTCCGATGCAATTTCGTCTGTTGTAGTTTTGATCGGAATACTCCTGGGAAAGATTGTCTGGTGGGCTGATGGCGTGATGGGTATCATCATGGCGTTCCTGCTGTTTTATGCTTCCTACGATATCTTGAAGCACTCGGTAAGTCCGTTGATAGGCGAAGAGCCTGATGAAGAATTGACTAATTCTATCATCGATTTTATTAAACGCAATATCGACCAACCGGTAAATATGCATCATCTGCATGTTCATAAATACGGAGATCATAAAGAAGTGACTTTCCACATCGAATTAGATCCTGATATGCAGTTGCGAGCTGCCCATCAGATCGCAGATGAAATCGAAAGATTATTGCGGTCTGAAATGTGTTTGGAAGCCACTATTCACCTGGAACCGATCAGGAAATAGTAATTGATGACCGATCAGAAAAAAGCTTATCTGCTGGCTGGATTTGCTGTTCTTTTCTGGTCAACGGCAGCTTCCGCCTTCAAATTCACATTGCAATATTTAAACACCGTTGAATTGCTTTTTTATTCATCCCTCACAGCCATGCTGGCTTTGCTGCTGATCCTCATCAAACAAAAAAAACTGCATCTGGTATTGGAATATTCTTCCAAAGACTATCTGCATTCGATCATATTGGGATTAATAAATCCGTTCTTTTATTACATTATTCTCTTCAAAGCATACACATTGCTGCCCGGTCAAATGGCACAACCTCTGAATTTCGTCTGGCCCTTGATGATTGTATTGCTTTCCATTCCGCTGCTGAAACAAAAGATAAAATTACGCAGTATCATTGCCATTCTCATCAGCTTTTTCGGTGTGATCATCATTTCCACCCAAGGCAAATTTTCTACTTTGAATCTTGAAAGTCCTCTTGGCGTTAGCCTGGCTCTTTCCAGTTCGATTATCTGGGCTTTGTTTTTCGTCATGAATGTGCGTGATAAAAGAGACGAGGTCTGCAAGCTGTTTTTCAGTTTCGCTTTTGGCTTTTTATTTACGCTGTTCATTTTTGCTTTTCATTTCAGGCTGCCGTCTTTCAAAGGGCTTCTGGGAGCGATTTACATTGGATTATTCGAAATGGGCCTCACTTTTGTGATCTGGGTGAGAGCGTTAAAGCTTTCCCAAACTACGGCTCAGGTTAATAATCTTATTTATATAACACCATTTTTAGCACTGGTGTTTTTAAATATCTTCATAAAAGAAAAAATCATGACTACGACGATTATTGGACTGGTTTTCATAATTTTTGGCATAATTGTTCAAGGAAAAATCGGTAGAGAAAAATGAAAGTTATCAATCCTGCCAATAATGAATTTGTGACAGACTACAAGGAACATACAAGTTCCGAAGTTCCCGGTAAATTGCAGAAAGCAGAAATAGCCTTTCAAGCTTGGAAGAGAACTCCTTTTGCTTATCGAGCAGACTTGATCACCTCGATCGTTTTTAGGCAAATATGTAGAATAATCAAAAGAAGCCGCTAAGGACACAAAGAACCACGAAGAAAGGATAATTACTTGACTCGAAAATTCGGTCTCTTTCAAATTAATTGAAGATTGAAGATTGAAGATTGAAAATTGAAAATTGAAAATTGAAAATTGAAAATTGAAAATTGAAAATTGAAGATTGAAGATTGTGTTCGAACTCGACTTAAAAATTCGGTTTCTTTCTTTTTTTCTTTCGAAGATTTGAGTTGAGAACGACCTTTAAATTGAAAATTGAAGATTGAAAATTGAAGATTGAAGACCTTCCGAACGGTTTTATCCTTCGGAACGGTTGGAATAAGATTGAAGATTGAAGATTGAAGATTGAAAATTGAAAATTGCATTT
>JAUSOT010000259.1 GCA_030656075.1 Candidatus Cloacimonadales bacterium | reverse complement strand
ACATAGGAACGAGAAAGAGAATAAAGCCCCTGACTTTAGTCGTGGGAAAATAAGTAAAATCATTTCCGAAGCTTCTTACGAAGGATATCTCTTACTAAGATTCGGAAAGAAAACTCAGCAATTCCATCCTTCCGAATCTTCATCAGCAGATTTCCAGGAAGATAAGCTTCGGAAGGGAAAAGTCTTTGTCTCTTTGCATCTCCGTCCCTTTTTTCTACATTTCCCACAAATTATTTGACAATAAAACCAACATTCTTCAAATTCAATTGTGATTAAAAAAATGAGGTATAAATGGCTAAAGTTACTGTTAAAAAAATCGACAAAATATTCGAGAACGGTTTTCAAGCTGTGAAGGATGTGAGCTTCATCGCAGAAGATAAAGAATTTGTGATTTTGGTAGGTCCTTCCGGCTGCGGCAAAACAACCATGCTGCGCATGATCGCCGGACTGGAAACTATCACCAAGGGTGAGATCATCATCGATGATAAAATAGTAAACGATGTTTTACCCAAAGATCGGGACATTGCCATGGTTTTCCAAAACTACGCCCTTTACCCGCACATGACGGTTTACGACAACATGGCTTTCGCGCTCCAACTCCGCCGTTTTCCCAAAGCAGAGATCGATCGGATCGTCAAGGAATCAGCAGCGCTTCTGGAAATCGAGCAGCTTCTGGATCGCAAGCCCAAACAGCTTTCCGGCGGACAAAGGCAGCGTGTTGCTTTGGGTCGGGCGATTGTGCGCGATCCCAAAGTCTTTCTGTTTGACGAACCACTTTCCAACCTGGATGCCAAACTGCGTGTGCAGATGCGGGCCGAGATCATCAAACTGCACAAAAAACTTGATACGACCATCATTTATGTGACTCATGACCAGGTGGAAGCCATGACCATGGCCGATAAAATGGTGGTGATGAAAGACGGCATTATTCATCAGATCGATTCACCTCTGAAAATTTATAATAATCCTGTAAATCTGTTTGTGGCTGGATTTGTGGGAAGTCCTTCCATCAACCAGGTGAAGGGAACCATCCTGAAAACAAACGGTAAATACTTTTTCACAGAAGGTATGTTCGAGGTGGAAATTCCGAATGCAGAAAATCTGGCAAAATATGTTAACAAAAAAATAATCATGGGAATTCGTCCGGAAGATATTTATGATGCCGAATTTGACCAGATGGCTGAATTCCCGCAAAAAATCAAAGCTCTCTGTGAAGTTGTAGAACCGATGGGCAACGAATTCATCGTATTTTTGAAAACTGAAAACGCTAAATTCACTGCTCGTTTCGATCCAAAGAAATTTCCTAAAATTGATGAACGAATCCAAATAACTCTGGATATGAAAAAAGCGCTTTTCTTTGATATGGAAAGTGAGATTAAAATATAAAAAATTAGTAAAGGTTGTGGTGCAGTGATGGTCGATAGAAAAATTTTAGATGAAGTTGTTCAGAGAATCGTGATTAATTATCAGCCTGATAAATTGCTTTTGTATGGTTCCCAAGCCTGCGGAAAAGAACAAACGGATAGCGATTTTGATTTATTGATCATCAAAGACAACAAGCTGCCAAGACATAAAAGAAGCAGAGAAGTACGACCTTTTTTGCGGGGAATAAAATTCCCGATCGATATTATTGTATATACTCAAGCAGAAATTGAAAAGTGGCAGAATGTGAAGAACTCATTTATTTACAATGTGCTGAATTCTTGTGAGATACTCTATGAACGAAAAGTATGAACTTGTAAAAGAGTGGTTTCACAAAGCTGAGCATGATATTGGCATTGTCGAATTAGCTTTGCAGAATGATGTTGTATTCACAGATGTGATCTGCTATCATTGTCAGCAGGCAGTAGAAAAATATCTGAAAGGTTGTTTAATAACTTTGGGCATCGATTATAAACGAACTCACGATCTCTCCTATTTGTTGGAACTATTAATTGATCACACTCAAATCGAACCAGAATATTTCGATTTTGCTGATATTTTAAGCAGTTATGCAATAGAAATCAGGTATCCCGACGACTGGTATGAGCCCACTAAATCTGAGGCAAAAGAAGCGTATCGGATTGCAAAAAGTTTCAAACTTTTGTCTGAAGATATAATCAGGGCTAAAACTGTAAACAGTGAACCTGCTAAATAAAGGGGAGGAAGTATATGAAGAAATATGTAGTTATAGCTTTTTTTGTTTTTGTAGGAATGTCGTTAATTTCATTTTAGAATAATTAGAATTTCAAATTTGTGTAAGTGCCGCAGCAGAATCTTTGTTGCAGTTCATTGACCTGAACTAATATACTTTTTATGTATAGAAATTTGTTAACTTTTGCCTATTCGTAAAGTGAGTCTGTTGTCATCCTGCCTGTCGGGTCGAAGCAGAGCGAAGACTGGAGCGCAGTCGACGAATAAAACTTAGGTAAGCCTATTGTCATCCTGAGCGAAGTCGAAGGATAAAGCTTTTATAAATGATGCTTTGACTCTGCTCAGCATGACAGCATAAATGTTATCAACTTTTGTATTTTTGGAGGAATTATGAAACGACTATTTCTTCTTTTTTTGCTATTTTTGTCTCCTTTTTTTCTCAATTCAATTGATTTGAATCTTCCGGTTTCCGCTATGCAAAATGCTACTTCCGGCTTGAACCTGATCTTTCCTACTCCTGCATCAGCAGCCACAAATCCGGCAATCTGTATTTCAGGTTTTGAGTCCACCGGCACTCAATTGTTTTCGCTGGCAGAACTGCCATTTTACAATGTTCATTTTGCCTATCGATTCGGCAGTTTCGGGTTGCATCTGGGCGATGCTTATCTCGATCATGAATTTTACCAGGAAAACCATGTTTCTTTATCGGGCTGTTTCAGGTGGCAGGAAATCTCGGTTGGACTGGCTTTACGGATGCTGCACAATGAAGTTACCGGTTATCATGATGCCAGTGCGACGCTTTTTGACGCTGGAATGTTCTGGCAGAATGGAGCTTTTTCCACGGCTATCGCGGTTCATAACATTATGCAGAGTTCATTCCTGGAAACAGAGTTACCGGTTTTCATTCTCTGGGAAAGCTGCTATGAACTCTCTGAAAAAAGCAGGATTTCACTCGGTTGGGAGAAGGAAAACGATTTTGATTTTGCCTGCAAATTTGCCGGAAGATATGATCTTTTCAACCTTCTCACCATCCTGACCAGTTACCAGTTTGGACCGGACCGGATTGGCGTAGGAACGGTTTTCCATTTGCAGGGAATCAACGTGACTTACAGTGTGAGAACGCATCAATACATCGGCTTAACGCATTATATTTCTGTTGGTTATGAATTTGGGAAATAGAATTCTCATCATTCTGCTTCTACTGCCTTTCCTGCTGCTGGCAGAGGATGCAGAGGAAAAGATCTTCTCTTTGGAAGAAGAAACTTTTCATGCTAATGAAACCAGCGAAATCCTGGAAACTTTACGCAAGAATCCTCTTAACATCAATCAGGCATCAGCTTCCGATCTGCAGAAATTACCCTGGCTTTCGGAAGAAGACATCCATAAAATAGTAGAATCTCGCAAACAGCAGGAAATTTCCAATTGGCAGGATCTGGAGAATATCGGGATCAGTTCCATCACGATTTCAGACATCATGGATTACATCATCTTCAAACCAAAAGAGAAATTGAAATATCGTCAATCGTTGAGGTTTGAACTTAATGAAGCAAAAGAAAATTTCCCTTCCACCCTGAAATACTATCAGAGAATTAGATTGGATTACGGTAAATTCCAGTCCGGCTTCCTTACTCAAAAAGACGAAGGAGAAACAGATCTGCTTGATTTCTATTCCTACCATCTTTCCTATTCCGGTGCGGGAATTTTTCAAAAAACTATTATTGGAAAATACCGGCTGGGAATTGGTCAGGGTTTGATCTTTGCACCCAAACTCGGCTTGAGTAAAAGCGCCGAAGCAACTACGATTCCGGTGAAAAAATACAATCTTCTCCGGCCTTACACCAGTTCCTATGAAATCTGGGAAATGCAGGGAATTTCGACCGATATCCGCCTGGGAGATTTTCAGATCATTCCCTTTGTGTCACGTTCTGCGCTCAGTGCGAATCTCGATTCTACCGGCTGCATAACATCTTTCAATGAAGGCGGCTTGCACCTGGACGAAACGAAAAAGAATAATGTGAGGGAAACTCTTTTCGGTTCCGCAGTGCAATACGATTTTTTTGATCATCAGGTGGGATTTTGTGCTGCAAGTTTCGATTTTAACCATAATTTTGCCGATCCCGAAATGTCCGCAAAATACACTGCCGGAAGTTTTAATTTCCTGCTCAACCGATCCAGCTATCCTATCTTTGGAGAATTCGCCGCAATCGATGCCAAGCTGGGCGGAGTTATGGGTGCTAAATTCGGAGAGAATAGCTTTCGGCAACTCATTCTGGTGCGATATTATGAGAAGGGCATTCCCACCTGGCAGGGAAATCCTTTTTCCACGCAGAGTAATTTTGAGAATGAAACCGGTATCTATTACGGCATCACGCTCCTGCCTTTTGTCCGGAATAAAATAAATTGTTATTTCGATGTTTGGAGCTTTCCTGAAACCCGCTATTTTGAAAAAATGCCGACCGTGGGCAGCGATCAGTTCCTGCAGTGGGAATCACATTTTGAAACCAACAGCCTGCGCGCTACAGTGCAGCATAAATCCAAAGAGAAATATATCAGCCTGGATGATGCGAAGATCAGAGATTTCGAGCGAACCTTGCTGCGGCTGGACTGGTGGCAAAAGCTTAATACAGTCACTTTGAAAACAAGAGGGGAATTCGTCAGTGAATTTCTGCCGGAAGACAAGGTTTATACCAGCGGCTACCTGATGTATGAACAACTGAAATGGCAATCGAAAAAGCTGGAATTCATCACCCAGGTCACAGTTTATCGTTCCGACACTTCCCCTTTTAAGGTGAAACATTATGTTTACGAAAATAATGTGGATGGCGTCATGCAGAACAGCGTGCTTTCCGGTGATGGGATTGCTTCGTATTTACTTGTGAAATATAAATTGGGGAAAAATCTGGAACTGCAATTCAAAATTTCCGATGAATGGCAAGTGCCGGCTCGAAGAAGATTATTCTTCCAGATAATAGGAAGCTGGTAAGGAATTCTTTCCGAATCTCAGCAGGATGAAATTATCCGTAAGAAGCTTCGGAAAGGCAAGCTTCTCCGGTTAGCAAGCTGGAGCTATGTAATCAGACTATCTAAATTTGCGGATGAGAAAAACTTGTTTTTGCTCTTCTCCAATTATCATGTAGCCCTCAGCATCGTAGCCATCACTTTCTTATTATTCGCATGGTTCATGGCTTCTTTGGCATCGATAATTCCTGTTTTATAAAGACGATATAGATCCTGCTGCATGGTGAACATGCCCTTGGTTTTGCCTTCTGTCAGCATTTGAAAAATTTCAGCAATGTTACCGTTCCTGATGGCAGCCTGAACTGAAGAATCTACGGAAAGGACTTCTTTTGCCAACGTTACACTACCCCTTCGGTTGGGTACAAGTTTCTGAGAAATGACCACCTTGAGAAGATCAGCCAGCCGGAACCTGATCCTTTCCTGTTCATCCGGCGGAAATTCAGCGATCATCCGGTGGATGCTGTCAACAGTAGAACTGGTATGCAGGGTCGAGAAAACTTTGTGCCCGCTGTCTGTAACTTCCAGAACGGTGGCAATGGTTTCGGGATCGCGCATCTCACCCACCACGATAATATCCGGGTCCTGCCGCAAAGCTTCAATACAGCCGCGGTCGAAACTCAGGCAATCTGCTCCCAATTCACGATGACTGATGATACAGTTTTGGGAGGTATGAACGAACTCGATGGGATTTCCGATGATGATGATCTGGGCATGATTATTCTTATTATTCATGTCGATGAGGGTATCGAGTGTAGAGCTTTTTCCTGAACCGGTGATGCCGGTGATCAGGAATAATCCGGATTTTTCATATTGCAGGTCGAGTCGTTTCACGATCAGATCCGGCAGTTGCAGAGCGCTGAGCGGAAATAATTTCTGGTTGATCATCCTGAAATTAACTGCCAGGTCGTTCATTTCAAAATAAATATTGCCCCGATAGCGAATATTCGGTTCATCTTCCTTGACGACCAGAGTAAAGGCGAAATCGATACTGCGTTTTTCATATAATATCCGTTTTTGTTCTTCCGAGATCAAGCACAGCACCATGGCATTGGTTTCATCCACTATGTAAGAAGGAACTTCATTGTCCGGATTTTTTTCTCCGTAAATTCGGTACCAGATCCGGTTGAGCGCTCTTCTCCCGCCAAAATCCATATCGGAAGCTTTCTTTTTCACCATATGATAGAGCAGTTTGCGAACATGCAGGAAAGCTTCTTTCGTCCAGGCTTCTTTATCATTCAGAAGTTTATTGGTGTGTTTCAGCCGGTCCGCTCCCGCCAGGTATTCCGGGATCGCTGCCTTCAGTTCTGCTTGAAATGATAAACCCATAAATTCTCCTCAATTTGCCATTTCAGGTTTAAATAAATTACGGAACCATCCTTGTTCCCTTGCCCTGCTCGGTGCCGGGGGAACTATTATAGACCTCTACAATATTATAGACCACCGTGATGAACTCTTTACTGAAATCACCATGGAAATAACTGTGGATCAGATTTGTATATTCGATCACATCTTTTTCATAATCGGTTAAAGCGGGATTTTCCGGATGCAAAAGATAGGCCAGGGTCTTCAATTTGAAAGTGGGAATATCCATGAACACGATGACGGAAGTGGGATCGGTTATCTGGTTCAGGAAAGTTTGGGTGCCGCGTTCCGGTACGGAATAAAGTTCCAGAGAAATCTGTTTGGTCATGTCAAAAATGGAATCAGCACCTTCGTATAAGCCGGTCAGAATTTCCAATTTTTGCCTGAAATTTTCTGCATTTGTCTCTTTCAGAAGTTGGATGATCTCCTTCAGTTTTTCTTTTTTGGGCAGGAAACCGCAGCCTTTGATAGCATTATTGGTTTGGAACATCGAGTCTTCTCTGCGGTAACCATGTGTAGCTATAATACCATTATGCGGACCATCCAAACCAGGCATTTCACCCCGGGCTATGCCAGCCAGAGAATCAATCCTTCTTTTAATGCTCCAATTGATAAATGGTTCAGGAAGTTCTGTTAAAGTAAATTCCTGCCATTTTCCATCTACGCGGGCCTGAATGATGCCTTCAGCCATTCTGTCGGCGATGATGGATTTCTGCACAAAATAACCGCCTTCTTCCCATAGCTGTGAACCGAAACCTCCATCTTTGGGAGCGTCCGTGCAGCCAGCCAATAAGGCAAAACCTAAAATTAATCCCCAGAATTTCATACAAATCTCCTTGTTTTCTCTTTCAGTCATTGCGAGAAGTTCCGAAAAAATCGGAATGATGAAGCAATCAATTCTTTCGTTTCTTTCACCGGAAAAGATTTATCCACCGGGTAGATTGCTTCGATTGATGCCGTTTAAAGATAACTCGCAAAGACATAAATGTTATTTATTAATCACTCTATTTTAAAATGGAAAATTTAAATCTAAATTACAAATATTTCTTATATTCTTTGCCGATCACACCGGCTTCCAACTCGATATATTTGCCCACCGGACTGGAAGCTATTTTGGGGAAGAGAACTTCTTCCACCTGAAAAAAACCGACCGATTCGGTCATATCAACTCTGATTCTGATCGGTTTGATTTCTCCCTTGCTGATGTGAACCTTTTTGATGCCGGTAGATGAATATTTATGAATATCTCCCACGCGCGGTTTATCGGAAAGCATGGTCGTGATGCGTGATCTGCCCTGTTCCATATCACAGCCGTCTCCGATCAGCACCAAGCCGGCTTCCAGGGTGTGAATCGTTTGAGTGGCCATGTGACCGAATATACATTCTATGATCAGTGATTTGATAATCACTTTCTTGATGAGATCGCTGTGATAAAACTGATCGAGCAGCCGATCTATGATCGGCAAGGCCAGGTTCACACTCATGAATTCATGGTTATCGCGGCTGACAGACATGCCAATATCATGCAACACGGCCGCAGTCAAAACGCCAATCTTGCTGTCTTCTACCGTGCCCACGCCTTCTTTTTCCAGGTTCAGTTTTATGTTGGCTTCCGTCAGCAGATCGAACATGAGAATAGCATTGAGCGCAGCTTTCCGCATGTGAACAGGACCATGATCATTGAACCCGAGCCGTTTGATGGAGACGATATTAGCGTATTCCTGTAATATCTGTATGGTCGGATCAGTAAAAAGGAATTCCGCTACTTCCAGAGCTTTACCGGCCAGCCGAATTCTTATTTTTTCTTCAAATTTTATTTGGATAACCGATTTTTTCACTAATCCTCCCGTTCTGATTTGAGTTGATAATTCCATAAAATCATTGATTTTATTAACCTCAACCAAATCGAGACGACAATTGAAAGACAGGAAAAAAATGCAATTAATTTTTTGCCTGTTCAATTCCATAAAAGTTATTGACACTGAAAGCGCCCAATTTAATTTAGCGCCTCATTAGTTCTTTAGGGCCTGTAACTCAGTGGCAGAGTATCTGACTTTTAATCAGAGAGTCGATGGTTCGAATCCATCCAGGCTCACCATTATCAACAGAGATATGTCCCGTTCGTCTAGTGGCTAGGACTCAGGATTTTCATTCCTGCAACAGGGGTTCAACTCCCCTACGGGATACCAAATTATAGTTTTGGGTGTTTATGTCATGTAAGCACCCAAAAATTATATTAGTTACAGTGGTCCGAACTTTTTTTCCATCAAGAAGTATTCCTTCAGGAAAAATCAATTTTTGCAATCTCTGCTTTAAATCTATACCAGCATTTATCCACAATTCTGAAAGGTTCGACATAAAATATTTACAGTATTTTATCATTCCACTTACATCATTAGATTCAGTACTCAATTCATTTATTCGTATTTCTTTTATCATAATGTCATCAATGATTTTTTGTTTTCTTTTCTGATAAGTAGCATTATCAAAAGTTCCATTAATCTCTTCTTCATTTTCACTTTCCTTTCCACGCCCTGATTTAGTGTAGAAAAGTGTCCAGCGTCATATTGGCACAGAGGCATTTTACTCATACAAAAACACCTAATAACTTCCCCCAAGAGACAACATTTAGTAGCAAATTGACAACATATATATTAACGGTTAATGGTTAAGTGACAACATATATATTAACCGTTACCGATTAAATGACAACATATATATTGACAATATTCCTTCTTTGCTTTTTTGACATCATAGAATTGGAGGTAATGAATGATAAATAATAACTTGTTGAAAAGAAAACAATTACAGAATACTTTAGATCAGTTTCATCCTATAATTGATCTGCAAAAACCACAAAAAGGTTGGATTAGGGCTATTCGAGAAGTATTGGGTATGAGCAGAAGTCAACTTGCTAAACGCATGAGAGTTTCGAGACAAAGAATATTTTATATTGAAGAAGGTGAGTTATCTGGTAGGATTACGTTAAATCAACTGGATAAAGTTGCCGACTCATTAGACTGCATATTTGCGTATTGTTTGATACCTCGCAAAAGCCTGGAAGAAACTATTCGTAAACAAGCAAAATTGCTGGCTGAAAGGTTGTTTAAGGAGGTTTCTCATACAATGAACCTTGAGAATCAATCTATTAATAAAAATGAAAATGATGAATTAATTTCGGAAGTAATTAACAACATAATTAATAATACACCAAATGATTTATGGGATTATTAATGATTAATTTTGACAACCGTGCTGGAACTACTCCATTAGATTCTAATGAGATTAATGGTCTAAAACTTAATCATATAACCACTCTTGGTGAATTGAATCAATGGGAACAAATCAACATACTTAAAGCAGTAATCTGGGTGAATAAAGTAAAACCAAAAAAAATTCTTAATGATCAATTTGTTAAACAATTACACTATAAAATGTTTAATGACGTATGGAGTTGGGCCGGTACATTCAGGCAAACTAATAAAACTATCGGTTGTGAATGGTATCAAATTCCCATGAGCTTGAGAAATTTATTTGATGATACAAAGTATTGGATAGAACAAAATGATCAAACACCTGACGTGATCGGTGTTACTTTTCACCATAGATTAGTAGCTATTCACCCATTTCCAAATGGTAATGGTCGTCACGCAAGACTAATGACAGACATTTTGTTAGAAAATATTCTTGCTTGTTCTAAATTTACCTGGGGAAGCGTATCTTCATTAAGAACAGGCAATTCTCGAGAAAGATATATACAGGCTTTGCATGAAGCAGATGGTTTAAACTATGAACCTTTACTGGAGTTTGTGCGATCATAGCGTTAAAATAATACCCTAATGACCTAACAAGCTCTCAAGCAACTCATTTGTTCTTCTAATTTGCACTTTATATTGTTGATGACTTTCTTCTGTTGCACCATTCATAATTATTGTAGCAAATTTCCAATCTTCAATATCTCCTTCAGTATATACTCCTGTTAAAATTATATCCATTTGTTTCCATTCTTCAATAGTATAATTTGTACCGTGCTCATTATTGTAATCTTTTCGGATTATATCAAAATCAATTTTATCAGGTGTGTTAATTTTAATTAGTAATGGCTCTTTTTGTGGTCCGTTTTCTTATGGAGTGTTTTTCTATATACATCGCTTTAATCACTTATTTCCTGCAAAAATAAACTTAATGAAGAAATTTTACCTTGCAATTTGCAAGTTATATTTTCAATTTGCAAGGTAATTGAGTTAGAAATTAAAGATCAGAATCTAATTTATCTTTGAATTTTTTCGTCAAAAACCGGTTATTTCCCTTGCGCAGCGTGATGCCGGAATTATCCATTAAATCCAGGATGAGCAGCGCTGAAGAACGATTTCCGGCGATCATGTCGCGAAATTGCGCCACCGTGATGCCCTCTCCATTTTTCTCGATAAAATCGATGACCATCTCCTTGGCTTTTTCAATCACCCCCGCATGCAGGTATTTCTTCTGGATGAAAATGATCTTATCTGAATCCAGCAGAAATTTGAGAAATTGCTGCAGTCTTTTTTCATTTAATTCGGGAGAGAATTCTGCTGATAATTCTGCCAGATCCGTCGATGAATAGCCTGATTTAAGAATAAAATTTTCAATCTGTTCGATCTGTTTCTCAGCCTGGGAATCCACCTGCACCTGGTGTGACGCATGCACAAAAGTATTATCTGCCTTCCTGAGCTTCCCTTCATTTTCCAGTTTAGCCAGGATGATCCTGAGGACGGTCTTAGCCTCTTCATTTTGCTGACTGCCAAAAATTCCCAACAGTTCTTTGAAAGTGCGTCCTTTCTGACTGAACGGATTATTTTTATGAAATTCCTGCAGGTTGGAAAGGATTTTGTTTTGATA
>JAUSOT010000174.1 GCA_030656075.1 Candidatus Cloacimonadales bacterium | reverse complement strand
TCCCCAATGAAATATTCAGCAAGCTGAATTTCACGGGGTAAACCGACTTCGCTTCGCTCAGCCACCTTCTCCAAAGGAGAAGGAAATGAAACTTCCAATTGTCTAAACCCACTATTTTCCCTCTCCTTTGGGGAGGGCTGGGGTGGGGCAATTAATTTCAAAAAAACCCTATTAGGCAGAACTCATTTTTAAAAAATTACACTCTATTTATACGCAAATTATATTTTCAAATTTAACTTAATTGCCAAATTTAGCGTCAAGGATTTTAAATCAAGATATTCTTGCTGGTTTTTTACAGTGTCTAAAATCTGCTTGACATCTGCTCCTGAACTTAAAGTTTCGAATTGTCATCTTACTTATGTTTTCATCCTGTTTCATCCTGATCGGATTGTCTAAAATTAAGCGGAGGTTATATGAAAGTTTTAGTTTGGGATAAAACCAAATGCATTGGTTGCGGAACTTGTGAATTGACGTGTTCCAAAACCTGGTTTAAAGAAGAAAATAAATCAAAATCTCGCATTCGCATCAGTACAACTGAAGACGGTTTTTCAGGAAATGCCTGCATTCAGTGCGGAAAATGCACTTTAGTTTGCCCGGTTGAAGCTCTAACCAGAGACTCCAAGGGGATTATCAAGCTCAATGCAAAAACCTGTGTCGGTTGCCTCTCATGTGTTGGTTTCTGCCCCACCTTATCGATGTTTGTCGCTCCAAATGAACCAATACCATTCAAATGTATTGCTTGCGGAATCTGCGTTAAAACCTGCCCCGCTGGCGCTCTTTCTATCCAGGATCAACCGGAACCGCTGGAAAAAGTTTTTTACAGGAGGCATTTCTAATGAAAACTCGAGAAAATAATAGGAGGCACTTCTGATGAATATCTACAAAAATCCTTATAATCCGGAAAAAATTAAAGAAGCTCACAAGCTGCTGACTGAATTCAAATATGACATAAAGCCTTTAGTGAAGGGCTATTCCAATCAGACATTATATATCAATGTAGGCGAAAATAAAATCGAATCGAAACTCGTTTCTCAGGAAATGAAAGATAAATTTACCGGCGGACGCGGTTTTAATCTGAAACTTTTGTGGGATGCCGTGAATGAAAAAACCAAATGGGATTCACCGGAAAACGAAATCGTGATCGCTGCCGGGCCTATTGGTGGAATCACCCAATATCCGGGAACGGGAAAATCTATTGTCTGCGGAATTTCTCCTCTCACCGGCGCTCCGGTGGACAGCAATGTCGGCGGTTATTTTGGACCTTATCTAAAGTTTTCGGGTTGGGATGCCATTGAACTTCAAGGGATTGCCGATAAAGATGTGATTGTTTACATCAACGGTGATGCCGGTGTAATTCAAATTTTCGAAGCCCCGGAAGAAGACACAAATTCTCACCTGATCGCTGAACAAATGTGTGATATTTTTGCCGAAAACGAAATGGATATGAAATCGATTGCTACCGTCAGCGCCGGCAAAGGTGCAGAGCATAGTTTCTTTGGTTGTCTGAATTTTAGTTTTTATGATCGCCGCCGTAAAGTTGCGCGTCTTAAACAAGCTGGACGGGGTGGTTTGGGAACACTTTTCCGACATAAAAAAATAAAAGCTGTCGTCTGCAAATTCAGCGGATTGAATGCCAACAGCAACGAAGTTGATGACTTGAATAAGATCAAAGAAGTCGGTGCAAAATATCATCGAGAGCTTTTCAAGGAGGATGATAAACAATGTGATATGCGGCACGTGGGAACGGCACATTTGGTCGAGATCATGAATGATTACGATCTGCTGCCGACTCATAATTATAAATTCGGAGCCGATCCCAGAACTCCCAAGATTTCTTCGGTTGTCTGGCGGGAAATGTTCACGCAGGGCATTCCGGACGGCTGCTGGTATGGCTGCACCATGCAGTGTGCCAAATGCGTGGACGGCTATATCCTGCAAACCGGCCCATACAAAGGCGACACTGTTTCAATCGATGGACCGGAATACGAAACAGCCGCAGCTTTTGGCGCAAATATGGGAATTTTCGATCCTCATTTCGTAGTGGAAGCAAACTTTTACTGCGACACTTACGGCATCGATACGATCTCCTTTGGAACCGGCATGGCTTTCGTGATGGAATGCTATGAAAACGGCATCATCAATAAGGAAATCACAGGTGGTTATGATCTTTCCTTTGGAAACGGAGAAGAAGCATTACATATGCTGCATCAAATGGCAAGAGGTGAAGGATTTGGTAAAACCATTGGTCTTGGAATTCGCCGACTTAAAAAATTATTTGCTGAAGAATACGGCGCAGATCCCAAATTCCTGCAGGATATCGGCATGGAATGTAAAGGAATGGAATATTCCGAATATATGACCAAAGAATCTCTGGCAATGCAGGGCGGCTATGGTCTGGCTCTGAAAGGCGCTCAGCACGACGAAGCCTGGCTCATCTTCATGGACATGGTAAATAATCAGATTCCTACTTTTGAAAACAAAGCTGAAGCTCTACACTATTTCCCGATGTTCCGAACCTGGTTTGGCTTGCAGGGACTGTGCAAACTTCCCTGGAATGATGTGGAACCGGCTGATAATGCTGAAACAGATGAACCTGCCAAAGTACCCGGTCACGTTCAAAATTATGTAGATATCTTCAATTCCATTACCGGAAGAAATATCGACAAACAGGAACTGATTCTGCAATCAGAAAGAGTTTACAACTTCCAACGTGTCTTCAATTTACGCATGGGATTTGGCACGCGGGAACACGATAGAATTCCCTATCGTTCGGCAGGACCTGTTACCATCGAGGAATACGAATCCAGAGCCGAAAGATACGATAAACAACTCGTCGAAAAATGGAGCTACGACATCACAGGAAAAACCACCGAAGAAAAACGAGATTACCTGAGAAAGATGCGGGAAGCTGATTATCAGAAACTCTGCGATGCTGTTTATGAACGCCGAGGCTGGGATAACAACGGCGTTCCGACCATCGAAAAAATGAAAGCACTAAAAATGGACTTACCGGGTGTTTTGGAAGTTCTGAATAAGTACTATAAATAATTAAAAACAAACCTGCCAGGTTTTCGAAATCTGGCAGTTTTTGTTTATATTGTATGTTCGATCATCCTTCCAGGTTGATCGAGATGTTAATAGAGTCCATCCTGGTCTTAATAATGGTAAACCAAGATGGTTTGAGTAAATGCGTGGTTCAACCTGGAAGATTGAACCAACTAAAGAGAATATTAATGAAAAAATCAGATTTCTTTGCCGCACACGATATGAAGATCGTTCCTGTCTTACAGAATGCTGTCATCGGGATTGCCGGTTGCGGTGGACTTGGCTCCAACGTGGCTGTTTCACTCACCAGAGTCGGCATAGGGAAATTAATTTTTGCAGATTTTGATAAGATCGAGCCTTCCAACCTGAACCGGCAACAGTTTTTTGCAGATCAAATTGGTATGCCGAAAGTTATCGCCCTGCTGGAAAATCTGAAAAAGATCAGTCCTTTCACTCAATATCAAATCCACGATATCAAACTGAACGAAATTAATATTCCGCTTATTTTTAAAGATGTGGACATTCTGGTTGAAGCCTTTGATAAAGCGGAAATGAAAGAAATGCTGATCGAAACCTGGCTGCAGAATTTTCCTGAAAAGCCGATCATTGCAGCATCAGGCTTGGCTGGTTGGGGCAGGAATGAACTGCTTCACATTAAGAAAATTGATAATTTATACATTTGCGGAGATGAAGAAACGGATCTGCAAAACGGCATCTCTCCCCTGGCTCCGCGGGTGGGAATCGTGGCCAATATGCAGGCAAATCTGGTGCTGGAATTGTTACTCAGGGAAATATAAATTGTACCACAGAGCCATCCGTCTTCGTCAAGACTACGCCGTGACAGGCAGAGACACAGAGGGCACAGAAATTTTAATAAGAGAAAAGATATAGATTCCCGATTTCTCGGGAATGACAAACAATATCATAGGTTATAAAAAAATGAAAACAATAATGGTTAATGGAAATTCCCTGGCATGGGAAGAAAATATGAATATCGATGTAATTCTGCAGAGAAAGAATTACACGTTCAAAATGCTGATCGTGAAAGTGAATGGAAACTTGGTGAAGAAAACTGAATATTCCAAAACCATAGTACCACCTGATGCAGATGTGCAGATAATACATCTGATCAGTGGTGGATAATTCATTTAATGAAAATAGATTACACAACTTCACTGCCTGAAAAAATAGCTTATTTCGAACTTTTTAATTCAACTGGTTGGAACGCAGATTATCATCTCACCGCAGATGAATTATTCCAAAGCATTCAAAATAGTTCATACTGCATTTCTGCTTATGATGATGAGAATTTAGTTGGCTTTGGCAGGATGCTTTCCGATGGAATTGCTCATGCTGTTCTTTTTGACGTGATCATTCTACCTGATTATAGAGAAAAAGGAATCGGCAGAAAGATCACGGAAATGCTGATCGAGGAATGCAAAAAACTGAAAGTAAGAGATATCCAGCTTTTCTGCGCCAAAGGTAAGCTTGGATTTTACGAAAAGCTTGGCTTTCAACCTCGACCTGGTGATGCTCCCGGAATGGAAATCCGCTTACGGTATTGATGATGGAATTAAGATATTACGAAGATATAAATTCCTTTCTCGCTGATACTAGAGCTGAGCTTCTTGCACACGAAACCGAAAATACTCTTATCATGAGTATTTTGTTACACATTCAAAAAGATCCTTCTTACTACAAAGAGAAATACCTGGCAGCTGTTTTTGAAGACAAAAAAGTGAGTGCAATTGCAGTTTGTACTCCGCCCTTTAAAATATTATTATACAGCAACATAATAACACCATCCGAACAGATTAGATTAATCGCTGAAGACGTGCAAAAAAGGATAACAATTCCCGGGATTTTGGCTGCATCTGAACATTCTCTTTTGTTTGCAGAAATCTGGCAGAATCTAACTGGGATTTCTTTTAAACTTGGAATGTCTGAAAGAATCTACAAATTGGAAAAGGTTACATTTCCCCGAAAAGTTTCAGGTGAAATGAGAATTGCCACACTTGCTGATCTGGAACTGATTTGTAAGTGGATGCTGGAATTTCACGATGAAGCGATTCCCAATGATCCCCTCACCGAATTTTCGGATTTTGCCACAAAGAAGATCGAAAATAGTGATATATTTTTTTGGGAAGATAATGAAATCGTTTCGATGGTATCTAAAGCCCGACCGAATATAAATGGAATTTCTGTGAATCTCGTTTATACTCCAGCCAATTTCCGCCGAAAAGGTTATGCTTCTGCCTTGGTAGCACAACTCAGCCAGAAGCTGTTGGATGCAGGTTGGAAATACATTACACTTTTCACAGATCTATCCAATCCAACTTCCAACAGTATTTATCAGAAGATCGGCTATAGACCGTTTTGCGATTTCCAGGAATATAACTTTGTGTAATCCGACATGCCGTAAAATAATTTCCTTGACCCGAAAAACCTGGGAAATTATCCAAGCAAAGATTTTCATAGAGTGTATTTAGGAGAGATACTGAATATCAAGGGTGTAGAAAAATATAAAAAATAGTCTTTGTAAGAATTCTTACAACAGCATCGAACGAAGCAATTTTAAAAAAATAATGTGTCATTCTGACTTATCTTGCACGTTGTTCTATGGAAGAATCTCAATTGTTAGCAAGAAGTTAAGCTACAAGTGTTTTCAGGAGATTCTTCGTTGGTAAAGCTATAAGATGCCTCAGAAAGACATACAAAAGGAGAAAAATAATGTTCAAAACAAATGAATATTTTGATGGAAAGGTAAAATCGTTAGCCTTTTCCGATAAAAAAAGTGAAGCCACACTCGGTGTGATGGCTCCGGGTGAGTATGAATTCGGCACCAGCACCATAGAAGTGATGACTGTGATAACGGGCGAATTGAATATTTTGTTACCCGATTGTGTTGAATGGCAAATTTTTGGACCAATGGAATCATTCACAGTGGAAGAAAACGTGAAATTCAAAGTAAAAGTGAAAGTAACCAGCAGCTATCTTTGCCGCTATTTCAAAAAATGCTGCGGTAATTGTTCTTGTTCTTAAAGGATTTTTTATGAATAAAAAAGTTATAATTTATACTGTTATGCTGCTCATCTTTGCGATTTCATTGAATATTTTTTCACAATCCGAACAAACTGGAATTGTTGAATTCAGCGGAACTCTCAAAAACATTGGTGGTGAATGGTATCTGAATACAGGTGGAGACTTCTTCAGACTGAATCTGCCTCCCGACGAATTCCTGGTTGAGAACAAAATTGTTTTGGAAGGCAAAACTGAAATCACTATTCATGGAAAGTTGGTGGAAGAAGAGATCAATGCTCACAAACTGATTTACAAAGAAGAAATTTTGGAGATCAGGGATGCTGACGGAAATCCGCTTTGGGAAGAAATAGTTGATCTGGGTCATTACGTTGTAAATCCTAAACTTTGTATCGGCTGCCGTCTTTGTATCGATCCATGCCCCACTGGAGCTATTCAAATGGTGAAAGGCAAGGCTGTGATCGATGCAGATAAATGCATAGCCTGCGGTTTTTGCGCCAATGGCGACGGTAAGAAATTCAAAGGCTGTCCCACTTCGGCAATTTCTAAATTCGAAGAATAACCCTAACCTTCCGAACGGTCGAAGAACCTTCGGAACGGTTAATTGTTTTTTAAAGCACGGAGTTAGTTTCCGTGCTTTTTTTCGTTTTTGCCTGTCCCGCCATAGTCAATACGGAGGCGGATTCGTTGCTAACTCTTCTCGATCTCCTTCATCAGATTTGCCATTTCGATAGCACTGATCGCTGCATCCCAGCCTTTATTACCAGCTTTGGTTCCGGCTCGTTCGATTGCCTGCTCGATCGTATCTGTGGTAACAACGCCAAAGATTACCGGAATGCCGCTGTCCAAACCAACTTTAGCAATTCCTTTGCTCATTTCGGCGCTCACATAATCAAAATGCGGTGTAGCTCCTCGAATTACTGCACCAAGACAGATAACAGCATCGTATTGTTTTTTGTTTGCCAGTTTCTGAGCTATCAGCGGTAATTCAAATGCACCCGGTACCCAGGTAACTGTGATATCAGCTTCTTTCACTTCATGACGTACCAGCGCATCGATGGCTCCGCTTAAAAGTTTCGATGAGATAAACTCATTGAAACGTCCTACCACAATTGCGATCTTCAGATCTTTTCCGACTAATTTTCCTTCGATTCTTTTATACATTTTTCCTCCAATTTTTTTTTGTCATTCTGACGTTTCTTGCACGTTTTTCTCAGGAAGAATCTCTAATGCATACCAGAAGTAAAGCTGAAAGAACTTTCATGAGATCCTTCGAAAGAAAAGCTAAAAGTTTCCTCAGGAAGACAAATAATACTACTTTTAAAATTGTTTATCCCGACACCTTCTGCAGCAAATGTCCCATTTTCTCTTTCTTGGTTTGCAGATAATCGATATTCGAACAAGTCGGTTCAAATTCATGGATTTTTCTTTGCACAGCGATGCCGCATTCTCTTAACTGATCAATTTTGAGCGGATTATTGGTCATCAATTCAACACTTCTAATTTTCAGATCTTTCAAAATATCAGCCGCAATTTTGAACTGACGCATTTCTGCCGGAAAGCCCAAAGCTTCATTGGCTTGAACAGTATCTAAACCGTCATCCTGCAGTTCATAAGCTTTCAATTTGTTCAAAAGCCCGATGCCGCGTCCTTCCTGACGCAGATAAATAAGCACTCCTTCCCCATTCTTTTCAATTTGCGACATTGCATCCGAAAGCTGATCGCCGCAGTCGCAACGCAAACTTCCTAATAAATCTCCCGTAAAACATTCCGAATGAATGCGGCACAACACCGGATTTTCCGATTCAGCCGGATTGCCTTTGATCAAGGCTAAATGCGGTTCTTTGGCATCAGAACTGGAATAGGAGATCAACTGGAAGTTTCCCCATTTGGTGGGAAGATCGATTTTGCCTGTTTCTCTTTCAACCGATGAATCATGCTGCAACCTGAATTCTATCAGGTTTTTGATCGTGATCACTTTCAAATCCCATTTTTCAGCAAAAATTTCCAGTTGCGGAAGTCGTGCCATCGTACCATCAGGATTAATGATCTCGCAGATCACTCCGGCAGGATGAAAACCTGCCAGCCGTGCCAGATCGACTGCTGCTTCGGTGTGACCGGCTCGTTCCAAAACTCCATCAACTCTTGCTTGCAAAGGAAAGATATGCCCCGGTTTGCGAAAGTCCTTCGGTTTTTGCGTTGGATCGCTCAGAGCTTTGATAGTGGCAGCTCGATCAAATGCTGAAATCCCGGTGGTATTGGAAACATGATCTACACTGACTGTGAAAGCAGTCTGGTGATTATCAGTGTTTTGGAAAACCATCTGTTCCAATCCTAAACGCTGCAAATCCTGTTCGATCATCGGCATACAGACCAGGCCTTTAGCCTGCGAGATCATGAAGTTAACTGCTTCGGGCGTGACGCATTCAGCCGGGATTACCAGATCGCCTTCATTCTCGCGGTTTTCATCATCCACCACGATGATCATTTTGCCATGTTTCAAATCTTGCAATGCTTCTTTAATTGTGTTTATCATAATTTGTTCCTCATTTATGAAATGTCGTTCTGATCCGGCAGTTGCCGGACTGTTCTCAGGAAGAATCTCGATTCTAAACCAAAAGCAAAGCATTGAGAAATCTCAAGAGATCCTTCGTGAGTGAAGCTATAAGTGACCTCAGGAAGACTGGAATTACAAATATTCATAATAAAAAATATGCCAGTCATTGCGAGGACTCTTACAGAGATATTCTATCGCGGCAATCTCTACGGTTAATATGAGTATAGATTGCTTCGATTGATGCCGTAGATAAAGAACTCGCAAAGACACGATTATACATATCCATTCTCCTTCAAAAAATTCAGGCTGATATCATTAGTTGGCGTCTTTTGCAGAAAATTATACAAATACTTTCCTATCAAATCACTTTCGATATTTACCTCATCTCCAGCTTTTTTGTACTGCAGGATCGTGTTTCTGATAGTTTCAGGAATGATGGAAACGATGAGGAAATCATTTTCCAGTTCTGCAATCGTCAAACTGATCCCATCTATACAGATCGAACCTTCCGGAATCATGAATTTTCTTTGTTCCGAATTTATTCTAATTTTGAATTCAACTGCATTTTCGTTATTTGCGATCTGAGTTATGATGCCGGTTCCATCGATGTGACCGCTGACCAGATGGCCACCCAATCTGGATTGCAATTGCAGCGCTCTTTCCAGATTCACCCGATCTCCCATTTTACTCCGATTCAAATTTGATTTTTGGAATGTAACCGGCATCACATCGGCTGTAAATCCTTTGCTGTCAAATGAGTTAACCGTCAGACAAATGCCGTTTACTGCGATGCTGTCACCCAACTTCATATCATCTAAAATCTTATGGCAGGAAATGGTGAGCGAATTCTTCGATCCGCTTCGGACAACTTTCTCGATCCTGCCGATCTCTTCAATTATTCCTGTAAACATACACACCCCGCGGCTAAAGCCGCACCCCTACTTCGACAAGCTCAGTACGGCGTCTCAAGAGGGGAATTGTATTTGTATAACGATCACCTTGATCGTTCCGGCACGGTCGAGGCGACCGTGTTACATTCCCAATGCACATTATCACCCAACTTCTCGATTTTAACATCTTGCATCCTGAAAGCGTATTTCATGGATTCTACTTCCAGGTTTTGCAGGATTGGAATGCCATCATTTCCGATGAAAATGGGTGCTTGGAAAATGTGGAATTTATTGATCAATCCAGCTTTCAGGAAGGATGTATAAACTCCGCTGCCGCCTTCTAAAAGTAGGTTCGTGATCTCTCTTTCACCGAGTTTTTTAAGCAGTTCTTCCAAATTCAGCCCGTTAGTTTTTCCGGAAATCGGAATGATCTCGATATTGTATTTTTGGAATTCTTCGATTCTCTGTTTGGAAGCTGCTGATTCGTGACAAACAATGATCAAATGTTTAGAAATAGAAGTTTTATAAACATTCATTTGAGATAATTGTTCAGCTACTTGCTTCGGCTCGACGTTCAGATTGGATTTTCGCTTCAACTCGACGTTCCTTTCAAGTCGAAGCTCAAGATTTGGAAGCAAAACGATTTTTTGTGGTCCTTCGCTTTCTTTTTCCAATCTCACATTCAATCTGGGATTGTCTTTAAGAAGTGTGTTTTTTCCAATCAGGACAGCATCAATTTGAGAACGTAGTTCATGCACTTTTCGTCTGGATTCTGCGTTGGATATCCATTTGGAATCACCACTGGCCGTGGCGATCTTGCCATCAAGAGAAATCGCAGCTTTAGCTATCACGAAAGGTTTTCTGGTTTGAATGTAATAGAAGAAGATTTCATTTTGCTGTTTTGCTTCTTGCTCGCTCATTCCAATTTCCACTTCGATTCCGGCAGCTTGCAGTTGTTTTATTCCTTTTCCGGCAACCAATGGATTGGGATCGAGTGTAGCTATGACAACTTTGGCAATCCCAGCTTTGATGATTCTATCGGTGCAAGGTGGTGTTTTACCGAAATGACAGCAAGGTTCCAACGTCACGTAAAGAGTTGCTCCATTTGCTTTCTCACCAGCTTCTTCCAAAGCATAAACTTCGGCATGAGGACCGCCGGCAAACTGATGAGCACCTTTGCCAACGATCTCACCGTTTTTCACTACAACCGCTCCCACCAATGGATTGGGATTGGTTTTGCCTTTGAATTCCTCTGCCAATTCCAAAGCTAACTTCATATAATTCAACAAAACTCCAAAGGAGCAGAAGGTTAATTTGGGAGAACTTAGTCCGATGAAGGAGCAAAAAAAATACCCCGTTCATCGGGGCTTGCAGAAAAATGACTTTCACCATTTTTTCCTATCTTCTCCCATCCAGACTTCTACTGTCGGTTTAGGAATTGCACCGAATCGACTTTGATTCGTTTCAACTCGACATGCTTTTCGAGTCGAACTCATCTAAGCTCACGGACTTTCACCGTCGGTCGGGAATATTACCCTGCCCCGAAGATAGATTTGATGCTGCTTTCACTAAATCTATTCAGCATCCGGTTGCAGAAAAATCAACGGTCTTTTTTGGTCAAGGGGAAAGTTGGGGTTGGAGTTCAGGCTTGACTGGATTACAGTTCAAAACAATTCCATTTCTCAACTCAAGTCCCATTTTGAAAAGAAATTTGGATGCCGTTTTCTTTTATTAATTTTTCTATCTCATCCTGATTGATTTTAATGAGTTCATTCTCGTAACGAAAAATGAAATCATGAAGAATATTGTAAAATCCTTCAAATGACTTATCCCTAAATTTACCTTCTTTATCAAAAGATATTGTTTTATTAATAGTTCCTAAATTATTTTGATATTCAATGTGAATTTCACCTCTTGCTGATCCAGTTGACCAAATTTCACAATCGTAAAATGAAGTAAAATCTTCCGGATCAAGGAGTTCGATTTCATTCCAAAATGTCTTAAATTCAGATATCGGGACAGTGAATGTTGTATCGGAAAAAGAAACTAAGCTTGTGATTGTAATTTGATCACCGGTTTGAATTAATTCACCATAATAATTAGAAGATACAACACAACCTTGGTAATAATCAAAAGTGATTTTAGTTCTATCGGGGATATTGGAATCTATTTTTTCACAGTTTGATAAAAACAGAAACATTAAAACAAAAAATATAAACACTTTCTTCATAAACAATTCCTCATTTTACACACCCCGCGGATAAATCCGCACCCCTCTCAAAAGGGGAATTTATCATTCAGAATGTTTTTAATGATCAATTCACCAATTACCATTCTTCATGTTTATCACCATTTCCTCTTTGTTAAAGAGAAACTGCAAGGAGTTCAAGAAACCACCCAAACCATATTCCAGGAATCCTCAGTCATCTCTCCCCCATCGAAATCTCCGAAAACATCGATAATGTTGTAGCCGCATTTTTCAAAGAGTAATTGCATATCATCTCTGTTGCATCCTTTCAATGATTCCCGGTTGATAAATTCGTTTTTTCTACCATCCGGATAAATTTCCACATAAGTATCTTCCCAATGTTTGATCTGATTTTTCAAATCAATTTTATGAGATGTGAACATGGTTACTCGTGAATTTCGAGCTGGAAAATCCGCAATGTAAGAAATCTCTTTTTCCTGAACATCCGAACCTTCCAAAACATGGGGATTGATATCGATTCCCAGAACTCCGTCATCAGTTAGATGTCGTTTAATTGTGTTCAAACATTTGGCCTGATCTTCCAAACTGAGAAGCTGCTGAAAGGAAGAATAGCTGATAAAAGCAAATTTGAATTTGCGATCCAAACTGAAATCTCTCATGTCTGCCAGCACGGTCTGCACCTTCGGTAATTTCTTCTTTTCCAGGATTTCGAGCATTTCCGGTGAATTATCCAAAGCTGTTATTTCAAATCCCATTTTTGCCAGTTCCTGCGTAATTCGTCCTGTTCCACAGCAGATGTCCAGGATGGGACCGCCGTATTTGGTAGCCAGCTTTTTCCAAAGCTTTACATCGTGTCTCTGCCGGGTGCAGATCAGCTCAAATTCCCAATCGTAAAAACCGGCGTAATTTTTTCGCTTCATAAATTTTCTTAGAAAATCTCAGGATTTATTTATTTCAATTTCTCAATTCTATCTTCGATCAGTTTTTGAATTTCATGCAAGCGTTCTTCAGTTTCAGCTTCGAAGCGCAGAACCAGAACCGGAGTTGTATTGGAAGCGCGGCACAATCCCCAGCCGTCTTTAAAAGTTATTCTCATACCATCGATGTCGTTCACATCGTAGCCTTCTTTTATGAAGGAATCGCGCACTCTGGCCACGTGATCGAATTTGCCGTCATCAGTGCTGGGAATATGGATTTCCGGAGTGTTGTACATTTTAGGTTGATCTGCCAGAAATTGGCTGACCGGCATATCGGTTTTGCTCATGATCTCCACGAAACGACAGCAAACATAGATCGCATCATCAAAGCCGAGGTAGCGGTCTTTCAAAAAAATATGGCCGCTCATTTCACCGCTCACCTTCAGTCCGTCCGCGTGCATTTTGCTTTTAATGTTAGCATGCCCGGTTTTATACATGATTGGAATACCGCCGTATTTTTTGATATCATCGAAAAAATTCTTGGAACATTTCACGTCGCCGATGATCTTTTCACCGGGATTTTTTTTCAGGAAGTCACGCACGATAATATTGAGTATTTGATCGCCGAACAGCATTTTGCCGTTTTCATCGATCACACCGATGCGGTCGGCATCGCCATCCAGACCAAGTCCGGCTTCAGCATCGCTGTTTTTTACTTCATCGATCAAGACCGTCATATATTTTTCTATAGTTGGATCGGGATGATGATTCGGGAAAGTTCCATCAGGATCGCAGTAAAGTTCTTTCACTTCGCAGCCCAGTCGTCTCAGGATTTCCGGCAAATACAACCCTCCGGTTCCATTGCCGCCATCTACGATCACTTTCACCTTGCGGTCGAGTTTTATGCCGGCCACGATATAATCTTTGTAAGATTCGTCCATTTCGCGGTTCAAAGTAAGAGAGCCTTCCCCGCTTTCAAAATCTTCGTTCTGGATGAGTTTGAGAATTTCCTGGATCTGCTCGCCATAAACGCTCTGCAAACAATGATTTAATTTGATGCCGTTGTAATCAGACGGATTGTGGCTGGCTGTGATCACAACACCGCCGTCGGTTTTCAGTTTCCAGATGGAATAATACAAAACCGGCGTAGCACATAAGCCGATATCGGTTACATCGATGCCGACTTCCCGCATCCCTTTGATGAAATTATCTTTGTAAACCGGTGTGCTGAGACGGGCATCTCCCCCGATGGCAACGGTTTTTCCGCCCAATCTTCGCAAATAAGTTCCATAACTTTTACCGATCAGGTAAAGCGTTTCATTGGAAAGGTCTTTATCGACAACTCCCCGGATGTCGTATTGTCTAAAAATTTCTGGATTTACCATTTATTTCTCCTGATATTTTTTTTTACTTCTGGTTCCAATGCTCAGCGTTGGAACCCAACATTCACGCTCTGCGTATAATTTAATCTTCATAATCCGCGGGAGCGGAAAAACTGCATTCCAACGGAGACCGTTGGAACGAGATGTGACTTGAAGGTGGTATAAAGTCATTTAAAATGTCCCTACAAATCTGACAAAACCCCTCTGTCCATCACTTTAGAAAGGGGAGGAATTTTTTCTTCTTGCTTCTCTACGTTTTCCCTTTGTAAGTGCCGGTTTCACGATTTATTCGAGAAACGATCACCTTTTCTTTCATCTTTTCTACGAAAGGGAAATTGCAAAGGGTTAATGATCGAGATTCTTCGCAAGAAAATCTATATAAGAAACCTCAGAAAGACACGTCCAAGAGCGAACATGTTACGAACCGAGAACTTCCATCAACTTCGGCAGAATATTCCTGAAAGCTCTGCCGCGGTGACTGATCTTCTCTTTTTCTGTCTGACTCATTTCACCAAATGTCTTTCCTGTTTCTGTTGCTCTAAAGATCGCGTCGTAGCCGAAGCCACCTGTACCAATTTCTTCAGTCGAGATTTCACCGTCAACTTTTCCTTCTGCCGTGGCAATGATTCCAGCTGGCGATGCAAAAGCAACAACAGTGCGGAATTGAGCTTTTCGATTAGTTTTATCTTTCATTTCACGCAGCATTTTTTCGCGATTATCTTTGTATGTACAACCTTCTCCGGCAAAACGAGCAGCATAAACTCCCGGCTTTCCATCCAAAATATCTACAAAAAGCCCGGTATCATCAGCCAAAGTGAAAAGTCCTGAAAACGCTGCGCATTCTTCAGCTTTCTTGATAGCGTTGCCTTTAATCGTATCGTGATCTTCGACCACGTCCGGCATGTCGGGAATATCACAGGCAGAAACGATTTCCAGATCAAGGTCTTTGAGGATTTCTTTGATTTCAATTATTTTATCTTTGTTACGAGTTGCGATCAGTAGTTTCATTATATTTCCATTGAGTTTAGATTGCTTCGTAAGAATCTCAGAAAGACAACTCGCAATGACAATTATTTCTTATCGAATTTCTGCAGGAATTTTTTGATCTTCTGCAGCACATTTTTGTTCAGAAAGTCTTCGGCAGCAGCGGAAACTTTTTGCAGTAATCCAAGTACATCTTGCTTTCCGCTCCAATTATCTAAGAGAATTTGGTTATCCAATTCATTAAAGAGCATATTCAGTCCAAACACGACCAAGACAATATCATCTACATAACCAATTACCGGAATGAAATCGGGAATGAGATCGATGGGAGACATCACGTAAACTATGATTCCACCGATCATCACTTTTTGTGAATTTTTAACCCGTTTATCCACGGCCAATCTGCAAAGCAGGATGAAGAAATCTGGTAATGCCAGCACGTATTCGGTGAATTTTCCAACCTTTTCTCCGGCTTTTTCATTGGCAAAACCAGAAATTTTATCGCGCAGTTTTTCATAAAACTTCAGTTTCTTTTCGCTGATCTGTTCACTTTCTGCCACAAATTCTACATCGATGATATCATTTTCTTTATCTTCTAGCATCGAATCCTCCCGAAATATTTTTGGTTAAATTTCTATTTATTGATATTTAATGCAACATATTCATTCTGAATATTCAGATTATAAAATTATTAATCAATATATCTGTTTAAAGTCACACCTGTTTGCTCCGACACACTTGTTCCAAAAATGATTGCTTCAATCGTAACCTGAGTAGTTCCGGGTGGAGTGGGAATGGGTGGAGCACACTCGTAATATTGAAAGTAAATCTCTTTATGCAATAATCCATTCTGTCCGCCGATATTTCCTGTCCATCCTACATAAGGATCACCTCCGGGAATGCTGGGAACCGGCATTCCATGACTCGATGTAAAATAAATGGTCTGGTTATTGATTGGATTATTTTGCCCATCCAAAACCTGTACCCGAATCGTTGTCGATAAGGAATCCGATCCTAATGGTGGGGGATTGGGATTTTGGGGAACAGACCAAGTCCAATCTACATGAGAAGGCGTAGCGATAACAGAAATATTCGCAAATTGAATAGGCAAAACAACCGTTGCAGTATCAATTAATGTTGATACACCGCTTACTTGAACCTGAATAATCAATTCATCATTAGTATGAATTCCCTCATAAGTGAGTCGAGTGTAAGCAACACCAGGAATCGAATCACCCATGATATTTTCATTTCCAGTATAAGCTTCCGAAATGATGGAAGCCCAGTCCGGTGTAGTGCCTGGATTTAGAGGATCTTCGATGGAAAACCAGACAGCAGTGCCGTAAGAAACCGGATTCCCGTTAGCATCGTTTACAATTGCAGCAGCTTCGATCTCCCATTCACCGTTTCCCACATTCAAGCCGGAATCGATTCCACCTATTACAAGTTGAATATTAGCAGGCGGTTGTGCAACATTAATAAAAATGTTTGAAGTAATTATTGATATTCTATCATTTTCAGAATTAAATACAAATACTTCAACAGCTGCTAAGCCTGATTCCATACCGGGATTTAAGGAGACAACTGCTTGCCCGTCTTCCGATTGTACAGCTAATGAGTCTTCCGTTCCGAAAAGAATATTATTGATATTTAATCCTTCCGGTCCTTGAACAATCCGGAACCAAACCGGATATTCTCTTTCCACAATGTTCAGGTTTTCGTCTAACAGAGTTGCAGTTAGTGTAATATCCTGTATACCAGGATACGGTTGTTCATATTCCACTTCAACATCAATACTTGAAACGTCGTAGTAAAAGAAATTAATCTCAGCTTCGGTGAAATCAGTATAAATATTTCCTTGAAAAGCAAATACCCGATAAGAATATGTATCGATTGTGACCAGGTCTTCATCGGTGAAGCTCGTTTCATCTGCATCTAAAATCTGGTAATTTTCTTCCCAACTATTCTCACCGATCTTGCGATCGATACGAAATCCCTCTTCATCGGTGCTGTTATCCTGCCAGGTCAATTCTAGGCTGTAAACATCAGGTTGTTCCAAAACTAAATTCGATGGTGCAGCCAGGCTGTCCGAATTAATAAAAATTAATGAAGCTTCCACAGGATCGGAAAAACTCTGACCGATAAAAGCAAATAACCTGTAAGAATATAGATCATAAACCGTTAGATTGGAATCGATAAATGTTTCATTATTTGTCGGAATTATGGCATAATCTTCTTCCCAATTCTCTTCACCGATCTTGCGATCCAACCTGAAACCATCTTCCTGGGAACTGTTATCATTCCAGGATAACTGGATTTTGGAAGCGTTAAGTTGCGCTGAAATAAAATCGGTTGGAGTAGCTAAAGTATCATAATCGATTAACGTCAAATAGGTTGCAGCATATCCTGAAACTTCATCTCCGTTCACTGCTTTTATCCGGTAGTCATATCTGCCATAAATCGTGAGATTAGTATCGATGCAGGTTTCCACATCTTCACCCACGAAAAGATGGTCATTTTCCCAGGCTAGACCTTCAATCTTTCTATCGATGGAAAAACCATCTTCATTATTACTGTTATCCTGCCAGCTAAGCATAATACCGTCATTGTTATATTGAGAAAGTTCCAGATTGGTAGGAGAATCCGGTTCTCCATTTGGATTATTTGGACTTTGTGAACAGGACAAAATGAATAAAACGACGAGTAAAATAAAATAAAATTTGAATTTCATTTCTCTCTCCTTCATTAAAAAATTACAAAGATTTCAATCCCCATAAATTTCACTTTCAAAAAACGAAGTTAAAGTTCAAATTAGCAAAATTTCTGGCAAGTTGTTTTTGGAAAAAGCTTTTTTACAACTAACTGAAACGAACAAAATAAGGCTCACAGATTAACACGGAGATACGCTGATGAAAACATTGATCAGAGTTGTGTTCTGGAAATTCTATTTGCACTCAAGCCCATGACTTCAGTCGTGGGAAACTTTTCAAGTATTCAAACCCGAGTCGAGTCTTGGCAGATCCAACTCGGGTTTTGTGTTTTTATTTCAAGCCTTCCAGAAGCTCCCGGGTTTTGATCACTTTCGTCTCAATTTCAGCAAACTTCTCTTTCTCTTTTTCGACGATATTTTCCGGTGCATTTTCGATGAACTTCTTGTTGTTCAATTTACCGGAAATTCCTTTCAATTCCTGTTCCAGTTTGGCAAGCTGCTTTTCCAGTTTGGAACGTTCTTCTTCTAAATCTATCAACCCTTCCAGCGGTAGATATATCTCGATATTCTGAACAACTGCTGCGATGCTGGATTTTGGTTTGGAAAGATCAACAGCAATCTGCATTTCATCGATCTTAGCCAGTTTGGCAAAGTATCCCCGGTAATCCTGAAGAAGTTGAATCTGATCTTCAGAATCTACTTTAACATAGATTCCTATCTCTTTTCCCGGCGAAAGATTAACCTGCTTTCTCAGGTTGCGAATGGCAGTGATCGCTTCTTGAATGAAAGTCATATCAGCATCAATCTTTTCATTGATCCATTTTTCTTCTACATTAGGGAATTCTGCGATGATGATGCTTTCGCTTTCCAACGGAAAATATCCCCGGATTCCCTGCCAGATTTCTTCCGCAATGAACGGCATGAGCGGCTGCAATAGGCGCATAGAAGTCTGGAAAACATCCAGCAGAATGTATTTCGCCGTGAGCTGCCCATCGCGGTCATCTTCGTTGTAGATACGGTCTTTGGAAAGTTCCAGATACCAACTGCAGAATTCTTTCCAGATGAAATCCATCAGGATCGAAGCGGCATCGTTCATGCGCAGGCTTTCATATTGCTCTGTGACCTGTGCAATCACCTGATGCAAACGACTGTAAATCCATTTATCGGCCAGTTTCAGTTTCAATCCTTCGACTCCGCTCAGGATGACAGATTCAGGAATCGGTTCTATTTTTTCGACGTTCATCATCATAAAGCGATAGGCATTCCAGATCTTATTGGCAAAGTTGCGTCCCGTTTCCAGGATAGAATCGGAATAGATGCTGTTCTGTCCTTTGGGCGTGCTGTAGATCATGCTGAAACGCAGAGCATCAGCACCGAATTCTTCGATGATGTGGATCGGATCGGGTGAATTTCCCAGTGATTTGCTCATTTTCTTACCTTGTTCATCCAGAACCAAGCCGTGCAGCAAGACAGTATCGAACGGAATTTTATCCATAAATTCCAACGTGCTCATGATCATCCTGGCGACCCAGAGATAGATGATACCTGCTTCCGTAACCAGCAGGTTTGTTGGCAGATAATATTCCAATTCTTCTGTCTTCTCAGGCCAGCCCATTGTGCTGAAAGGCCACAACCAACTGCTGAACCAGGTGTCCAGAACATCTTCATCCTGGCGGAATTTTTCATGGCCGCAGTCAGTACATTTATCCGGCATGTCTTTGGCTACGAATATCTTACCGCAATTTTCACAATAGTAAGCCGGAATGCGGTGTCCCCACCAGATCTGGCGGGAAATGCACCAATCGCGAACATTTTCCATCCAATGATAATAAACCTTCGTCCAGCGTTCCGGCTGGAATTTGATTCTGCCAGCTTTAACTGCTTCGATGGCTGGCGCTGCCAAAGGCTGCATTTTAACAAACCATTGATCGGAAAGATACGGCTCTACAACCGTATCGCAGCGATAACACTGGCCAACCGAATGATCATGAGCTTCGATCTTTTCCAATAAATTCTGCTTTTCGAGCATCTTGATTATTTTTTCCCGGCATTTATAGCGATCCAAACCGGTGAATTCTGCTCCGGCTGCTTCATTCATAATGCCGTGTTCATCCATGATGATGATCTGCTCCAGATCGTGACGCAAGCCAACTTCATAATCGTTGGGATCGTGAGCTGGTGTTATCTTAACAAAGCCGCTGCCGAAATCTTTATCGACATATTCGTCCGCAATAACCGGAATTTCCCGATCTGTGAGCGGAAGTTTAACCATTTTGCCGATCAGATGTTTGTATCTTTCATCATCGGGATGAATGGCAACAGCAGTATCCCCCAACATTGTCTCAGGACGGGTTGTGGCAACTGTTATGTATTTAATTTCTTTTTGTCCTTCGACTCCGCTCAGGATGACAGATTCGGTTAACGGATAGCGGATGTGCCAGAGATGACCTTTTTCATCCTGGTATTCGACTTCATCGTTGGCCAGCGCAGTTACGCAGCGCGGACACCAGTTGATGATGCGTTTGCCTTTGTAGATCAAACCTTTCTCATACAATTTGATGAAAACTTCCTTAACAGCTTCGGAAAGACCTTCATCCATGGTAAAGCGCTGTTTCGTCCAATCACAGGAGCAGCCAAGCTGCTTCAATTGTTCGATGATGCGTCCGCCTTTTTCTTCTTTCCATTTCCAGACACGCTCTACCAGCTTTTCCCTGCCGATGTCGTGGCGGGTTTTACCTTCTTTGGCCAATTCTTTTTCTACCATGTTCTGGGTAGCAATGCCGGCATGATCGACTCCTGGAATCCAGAGTGTGGGTATGCCGGTCATGCGTTTGTAGCGGATCATTACATCCTGAAGAGTATTATTTAGAACGTGTCCCATGTGCAGGATTCCGGTTACATTCGGCGGTGGTATCAAGATCGTGTAAGGTTTTTTTGTCTTATCGATTTTCGGTGTGAAATATCCCCTATCCAACCAGAAATTATACCATTTCTTTTCAATTTTTTGAGGCTCGTAATTTTTATTTATTTCCATTTTAATATCCTTTAATGCCAAGAAAATATCAGATTTGGATTGAACTGATCAAACGACTCGGCAAATGTATTTTTGTTCGTTTTAGTTCGTTGCTAATTTCTTTTTCACTTCATCCAGGAAGTGAATATGCGACGGAAAGCAAATCTCCGGCAGATCATCCAAAGCCACATAACGTGCTTCGACAGCGTCGTCACCTGCGCGAAGCTCACCTCCAATGATTTTCATCAGAAAACCAAAAGAAATAACTTTTTCATAAATGGGTGAATAATCAGAGAAATAGCCGAGAGATCTTTCAACTTTCCCTTCCAATCCGGTTTCTTCCCACATTTCCTCAACAGCACAGCTTTCTGGATCCTGATCGATCTCGATATAGCCGCTGGGAAGAGCCCAGCCACCGGCATTGGGTGGGAATTTGCGTTTGATCACAACGACTTCGTTGTTTTCATTCAAGATTACAACAGCCGAAGCAGGAATGGGATTTTTGTAGTAAGTAAAGCCGCAAGCTTGGCATTTTGGACGCAGTTTTTCCTCGTGATCATCCTGCAATTCCAGCTTTGCACCGCATTGCCGGCAGAAGTTAATTCCTTCATACGAATCTGCGCCTATACTCATTTTCTATTTCCTCTAATTTATTCGAATTCAAAAAAAATGCAGAGAATATGCTGTCAAATAGTTTGTGTGGGAAGAAGTTGAGAATCGAGATTCTTCAGAAGAGCAACCTTCGATAGATACTTCAGAAAGATAAATTCACTTTTCGTATTCTTAGTGCCTTTGTGTCTTCGTGGCTAATTCTTCGCTTCTATTTCCACCATTTGATGAAACTGCGATAGAAAACTCTGATCAAGGTGGGAATATCCATCAGCATATTCGTGTAGGAAGCATTGGCCAGCGGACAATAGCATTCTTTATTTTTGATGGAACGCCGTTCTTTATTCGCTTTGCGAGAAAACCAGATACGTTTGAAACTATAATCATGATCGTGCAAATTTCCCAGAGATTTTGCTTTGATGCAGCATGACCAGATGTCTCCATCGGGGGAAATTTGTGCAGATGCAATTCCTGAATAACAGGGAATTATCTGTTTTTTATCTCTCAAGATTTTTTTAACCAGATTATAATATTCGATCCTGAACGCCTGGGTGATCTTGTTCATTCCTTTGAAGTTGCCGTTCTTGATGCGATGGATCAAAAAATCTATAACCGACCGATAGGAAAGCACATCGGGTGTGATGCCGGAAAACATCGTATCCAGCTCATGCCGTTCCTCGGCGATTTCAGTGATATAGGAATCCGGTTTCAGTTCCATCAACGAATTAGCAATAGAAGTGAAATCCTGCACATTGAATTTGGAAATAACAGTGTGGATTCCTACCGAAAGATTGGGAATTTTTAATTTTTTCAAACTTTCAAATGTGTGGATCACTTTTTTATAATTGCCCGGAATCTGCCGGATGTCATCGTGCTGTTTATCGATGCCATCAATGGAAAGATTAATGATTATCTGGGATTTTTTACAGTATTCAGCGATAGCTTTAACATTATTCACGATCGACGAAGTTAGAATCCCGTTGGTTGGAATGTTAATGATCGCCGGTTTGGAATAGTGATAGATGGTTTTGCAGAGATCGACCAGGTCTCTGCGCAGGAATGGCTCTCCCCCGCTGATCGTGATCCAGTAAGGCGCTTTGCCAATTTTCTTGAATATTTTTTTATATTCGGAAATCGATAATTCCTGGCATTGCTTTTTCCAGATATTACAGGTTTTGCAGCGTGAATTGCATCTGTACAATGCACTTACGGTGAAACTCATCGGCATGATGCGGGGAAAACCGAATTGCCGGTACATTTTATAAAGGAGGATTTTAGGTAGTAGTTCAAACATAATTATTCATGTTCCAAGTTTTTAGTTGAATTGGCTATATTCCATTTGAAGGGATTTTTTTTTTTGATTTTGAAGTCATACATTCCCAAAAGACGGCTGTAAATTTCCAGAATTGCCGTTCCAAAGAGGAAATGTAATTTAGACGGATCGCGTTTGATCTCCTGCACGGCCAGTTCTAAAAGTAAAAGACCGTTCTGGGAACTGACTTCGTAATTTTGATTTTGCATCAGCCAGAGATGGCCTGTTTCGATGCGGCGTCGCTGTTTGATGAAATCGCTGATATTTTCCGGTCCTTTGTTGTGAACGATCGCATCGCCGATGTATTTCAGTTTTAGTCCGTTATCTTTCATGATCGCTTCGATGCTGGCTTCGTCCACCGCACTTTCGGGTGGAATTTGCTCGAATATCTTGCGGAAGGCAACCATTTCTCCCAGCTTCGGGGATTTGAGAGCCATCTCGTGATGCAGATTCCAGAGCAAATTCACAGCGTAGCCAACAAAAGTTTTCGGATCATTTTCCGGCACCGGGCGTCCGCCGGTCATACCGATATTTTCATCATGGAAAGGTGAAACCATCTTTTCCACAGTATCTTTAGCCGGGATCGTATCGCCACTTTCGATGATGAGGATTTTTGATTTGGAAGCTGCAATAAACTTATTGATCGCTGAAGATTTACCACCTCGTTCTGCTTCTGTGATCAGCTTTATTCTTTTATCTTTCTTTTCATATTCCCGCACGATGTCATCCGTTCCGTCGCTGCAGGCGCTGGATACTACGATGATTTCTGCAATCGAAACCTGCTTCAATTCCTGAGTGAGAAGTGCATCGAGCAGTTTTCCGATATTGGCTGCTTCATTAAAAACAATCACTCCGATACTGCAGGAAATATTTTTCATGATTCCTTATGAAACTCCTGTGAAATTGAATTCAAAATTCCGTTGATGAATTTTCCGGAACTATCCGAACAGAAACGTTTAGCTATCTCGATAGCTTCATTCATTATAACAGCCGGTGCCGTGGGTGTGAACAGAATTTCATAGGTTGCAATCCGCAAAATGCTTCGATCCAGGTTAGCGATTTTATTCATGCTCCAGTTGGTGGAATGTTCAACGATTTTGGCATCGATTTCTTCCAGTTTTGCCAGAGTATTCAGAAGAATTTCCAAAGCAAAATCATAGATTGAGTTATCTTTAGTAATTTCTTTTGATTCAGCGATCTCTTCCAGTTTTAATTTACAAAAATCAATTTCATCTGTTTCTGCCTGTAAAAATTCTTTAAATTCCAAAGCATAAAGCGTCTGCATGGCGATCTCTCTGCCCTTTCTTCTTATTCCCATTTATGCACCGCATCCATTATTATTTATTTTCATCTATATAATTCTCATCTAATCATTTATAGACAGGAACAAGGAAAAAAGGGAACTTCCTTTCAAGCAAGGATTTTTTAATATTTGCTATTTATAAGCTAACCCCGATAATAAAATTTAGTATTTATAATTGACAATAATTTCATTCTATCTAAAAAAATCAAACAGGCTGGAAATGGAATTTAAGGAGATTTGATGAAGAAAAAGATTTTCGTTTTAGATACGAATGTTCTCATTCACAATCCGAATTCGATGTTCACTTTCGCCGAAAATACTGTCGCAATTCCAATCACTGTGATCGAAGAAGTTGATAATTTTAAAAAAGGCGTCGATGAAAAAGGCCGCAATGCCCGTCAGATTGGAAGATATCTTGATGATCTGCGGGAACAGGGCAGTTTGAAAAAAGGTGTGAAAACAGAAAAAGGCGGGACGATCCGGGTGGTTCTCAGCCGGAAAGTATCTGATACAGCAAACGATATTCTTATCACAGATACAAACGATAATTTGATAATCGGCACTGCACTATATTTGAAACAACAAAATCCCAACAGTAAAGTCATCCTGGTTTCCAAAGATGCAAATGTCCGCATCAAAGCTGATGCAGTTGGCTTGAATGCGGAGAATTACGAAACCGATAAAATTAATTTCTCCGAACTTTACAGCGGATATCTCAAATTTATCGTAGATGAAGATACAATTAAGGATTTTGCCGTGAAGAAATTTCTGCTGAACGATTTTGGCGAAATCTATCCGAATCAGTTCGTCTTGCTTTGTCGAAGTGAAGACGATGAAACTCCTATGATTGCGCGTTATTCTGTAGAAAACAATTCGATCTATCCCCTCAAATATTACGTAGGACAGGAACTCTTCGGCATCAAAGCCAGAAACCAGGAACAGACGATGGCTTTCGACCTTCTTCTGGACCCCGAAGTGAAACTTGTAAGCCTCGTGGGAAAAGCCGGAACCGGCAAAACATTGATCGCTTTGGCAGCGGGTTTGAATCAAGTTGTGGAAAAGAACAGCTACACAAGATTGGTTGTTTCCAGACCGGTTTCACCACTGGGAAAAGATATCGGCTATCTGCCCGGCAGTAAAGCGGAAAAATTCAATCCCTGGATGCAGCCGATCTACGATAATATGGAAATCCTGCTTTCCACTAAAAACGAAAGAGAAGATAATCAGAACGGAAAAGTTTTCGGTAAAAAACAACCGGGATTAAAAGATTACCTGGATTTCGGATTCATCGAGCTGGAACCTCTCACCTACATTCGGGGAAGAAGTTTGCCGGATCAATATATCATCATCGATGAAGCGCAGAACCTGACTCCGCATGAAATGAAAACTATCATCACGAGAGCGGGAGAAGGAACCAAGATCGTGATTACGGGCGATCCGTATCAGATCGATATTCCCTACCTGGATTCGGAAAGTAACGGACTCAGCATCGCCGTGGAGAAATTTAAACAAGAGTTGATCTGCGGTCATATAACATTAGAAAAAGGTGAACGTTCAGCTTTAGCCGATCTGGCTGCGAAGTTCTTGTAAATTTAGTTCTTGGACTATCACGGATGAGCATTAATAGTGGAAGTAGCATGTGATTCCCTTCACGGGATAAAAATAAAGCGTTCTCAAATAAACATTGGAACGAGATAATGATACTCCCCTTCGTAAGGGGAGAAAGCCGCAGGCAGAGGGGTTTTGTAAGATTTATGATTAATTTAGGAATAATAAAATGATAAGCTCTAAGAATGGTAATAGTAAACCCTCTTTTATTCCCCCTTCCGAAGGGGGACAGAGCATTGGAACGAGAAAAAGTGTAGATTGAAGCAGAAGCTTCACAAGTCATTCCATTCCCAACTGGAAAATTAGGAATGAGGAAAAAAAAAGTCAGTGAGCAGTCTGTGAAAGTCAGTGGCAAAAAAGGAATATAAATGAAAGAAGACAGAAGCTGGACAGAGATCGATTTAATCAGTTTTGAACATAATTTAACTGAATTGAAAAAACATCTGAAACCGGGAACGAATTTCATGCAGATCGTGAAAGCCGATGCATACGGTCACGGAGCGTATGAAATTTCCAAAAAAGCCATCCAATGCGGGGCAACTTTCCTGGGAGTGGCAAATGTTCAGGAAGGGTTGCTGCTTCGATATCAAGGCATCGAAATTCCAATTCTCATTCTTTCTCCATCTCTGCAAAATGAAATTGATCTAATTCTCGAAAATAATCTGGTTCCAACTATTTCTGAACTGTCATTTGCTGAAGAACTGAACAAAAGAACAAATAAACAAGTTGCCATTCACATCAACATCGATACAGGCATGGGACGTAGCGGAATTAATTTCAAAGAAGCTGAGAAAGCCATCGCTGAAATTAAAGAATTAAAAAACCTGCAAATCGAAGGGATTTTCTCGCATTTTTCTGCTGCGGAAAATGATGAAGAATACACAAATCTGCAATCGGAAAGATTCCGGCAGATCATCGCCAAACTTGATTTCCAGCCAAAGTACATTCACATTGCCAACAGCAGCGGCGTTCTCACTTCTAAATGTGAATATGCCAATCTTGTTCGGTTGGGATTACTTTCCTATGGTGTCTATACCAATCCGGACCTGGAAAATAAAATCTGTTTGAAACCTGTAATGACTTTTAAATCGTGCATCAGCCAGTTGAAATCGGCTGAAAAAGGGGAATCGATCGGCTACAATAGAACTTATAAAGCTGCCAAAAATCTGCAATATGCCGTCCTGCCGGTTGGCTACGCTGATGGTTATGATTTCCTGCTTTCCAATAAAGGAAAGGTGATTATTAATGATCAGGTTTGCAATGTGATCGGTAAGATCAGTATGGATATGATTGCTGCGGATGTGACGGGAATCAAGGTTGAGATCGGCGATGAAGCAATTCTGCTGGGTGGAAATGAAGAATCGATCAAAGCAGAAAACCTGGCTGCACTTTACAATGGATCGAGTTATGAATTGCTCTGCCAGATCGGGCGGCGAGCCAAAAGATACTATTTCGAAAATGGGGAATTGATCGCTTCTTCCCCGCTTCTGCGTCGAGACTTTGTATCTTCTGATTATTCTGATGATAAACTAAATAATGTGATCGAAACTGCCATCGAGCAGCGTTTGCAAAGTAAGGAAATTTCCAACCTGATCTATTCTGATATCCTGAAACGTTATTTTGCCGAACATGATCAGGATATTCATTACCGCCGCAATTTCCGGCACACGATCGAATTTAATGAACACAAGCGCTCGGAACTGAAAGATTATTATCTGACCAAAACAACTCTTACTTTCACGAAGAAACTGCAAAACGATTATTTTTATGTAGCCTGTGCCAATAACGAGCAATTACTGGAGAAATATTTTCTGCGCAAAGACGTGGAATACCGCTGGCTGCTGGACAGCAATCTGGAAGCGGCTTTGTTTGACGTGACTTCAGTCAAGATCAATGAAATCGAACTTTACAGCGAGATGAAACTTTCTGGCGGTTGTCTGGAAATTCGCTGTTACCATCCCGGTTTGCGTGAGTTAAAAGATCAGGAAGTTAAGTTTTCTATTTCCACTCAAACATATTATCCAAAGAATTCTCATCAATTGGCAGTATATCTGATTGAAATGACGCAAGGTGTACAGATTGAGTTCAAATACAACGATCTTTTTAGGAAAGTTGAAGCAGTTCCCATCTTTTCCGGACGCAGCAAGTTTCCACAGATCACATCAAATGCAGATTCGATAAAAGTTTCTTCCCAGAAAGAAGAATGGATATTTCCTACCAGCGGTGTAGTGTTTGTGTATTAATTTTAACAACGAACAAAAACGAACAAAAGAATCGTATCCGTCTTTCTGAGGAAATCTTATAAAGACATTCGACGAAGAATCCAGGGAAGTTAACTTTTCTTTTTAATTTTTTTCCTGAATTTAAGAAAGTTCTTGTTCGTTTTTGTTCGTTGTTAAAAGCAATTTTCCTTGGTTACCCCTTCCCCGCCACAAAAGAAGTGCTTATAATAAACTTATAAAGACATGCATCTATTTCAAATGCATACATTTTTGTACTGTTTGATTTTTGCCATCTATCAGAAGTTCGATTAGATAAATACCGCTGGCCAGTTTTTTATTCAGGTTATCTTTACCATCCCAATCAACAAAATGCAAACCTACTTTAAAGTTTTTTTTCTCCAGATCTCTGATCTTCTGACCTTTGATGTTATAAATATTAATTTCGACCTTAGCTTCTTGTGAAATCTTGAATTTGATCTTTGTTCCCGCATTGAAAGGATTTGGGAAATTAGAATAGAGAACAGGTTTTGCTACATTTTTTGATTGAGAATAATTTATCTCTGCTCCCAGATCGATATAATCTCGGATGAAATAGGCAAATTCATTCCCATATAAAGGCTCGGAAGGGCTGAATAATGAGGTTGGAATTGTATCATCCGCAATTCCAAAAGGTTTATAATCGTTATACTCAGATGAAATGACAGCCATTTTACAATTTTCCAAATTTAAGGAATCTGCTGGGAATGAAAATTCTAAAACGTTGTCGGTAATACAATAAACTGTGCTTAAATATTGCGGACTAAGAGAGCAATTCTGCCAGAAAACACTTCCAGAAGAACCTGAAGACAAATATGAATAATTGAGCAAATATGTGTTTTCCGGATAGCCCTCATAATGTTCAATAATCAATGAAATAACTTTATTGATCCTGGCATTCTCAAAACCAACTAAAATATTATTAGAAAATTTTGCTGGTTCTAAAAAGTTATTATAGAATCCACCAGGTTCATCATCAAATACAAGAGCATAGATGCACTTTATTTGTTCGCTGTCAGGAATTTCATATTGTACAGGTAGAGCAAAAGAAATGCTGTTTGTAGCTTCATCATAAGCTGCATAAATATCTGAAAGATCTAATCTTGAACAAATCTCATTTTCAGGATCGGAACAAATTATTTCATCTTCTGTCCAATCATCTAGTGTCACGTCAAGCCTCGATAGTCGGATAAAGCCTTTTGAGCTTTATTCGTGCATCATCGGTAGTAAATTGCCAATTGATTTTACTGTTTTTTGAGTTTCTACATTTTACCCAGGCT
>JAUSOT010000252.1 GCA_030656075.1 Candidatus Cloacimonadales bacterium | reverse complement strand
TTCAATTTCTTTGTCCAACCGTTCGGAAGGTCTGCAAGGTTTTCCATATTCTTCCCCCTGTTAAGGGGGATTGAGGGGGTTAGTATTTCAATTTTCATATCCCCATTTTTCAATTTCTTTGTCCAACCGTTCGGAAGGTCTTCGACCGTTCGGAAGGTTTACATAATTCAATAAAACCTGAAATTCTCCAGTTTCATTTGTTTGGAAATATCCCATTCTCCCGGCTGCCAGTTTCGCACGTGGATAAGCGGCTGTTCTCCCCGGAAATCGATCAGCAGGAAAAGATAACCCTCATCTTTATAAGTACTTGAATAATAATTCTGCTTCATGGAAACACCATATACGCTATCGATGGGAGCAATGTTGATATTGAATGTATCGAACTGCAGCCAGACAAACCTGTTATTGGCAAACACCTCTTTCTGACTAACAATATGTTCCTGTTTGGTTTTCTTGAAATAAATGATCTCATCATCAGAAAAATCAGTGGAAATTTCTTTATCAAGTTTGGTACGTTTCACCACTTTGCCGGTAATAATGATCGCATCTTCCGAATAGAGCGTTTCCACATCTTCGATGTTTTTGGTGGTGTAGGAAGTTTTATAATTCTCCAGGAATTTGATCGCGATCTGCCGGTAATCCCAATCTCCGGCAGCGACTCCCTGTGCTTCAAAAAGCTCGTGCAAAGCAGGATTAATCGTGTAACCAAAATTGTAAATTTTACCAGTCTCATCAAAATCGATCACTACTGTTTCATTGCGGGTGGGAAATCCTTCGCAACTCACCGACATGCCAAACTGCCGTGCTTCCCAGCCAAAATCCGTTCTGTTGATCTGCACCGTTTGAGGATAATCCAGCAGTTTCGGATGATTGCAATCGATCACCTGCTCGATGCGTTTTATTATCTTTTCATCTGTAAAGATCGCTTTATTATCCAAAAATTCATTTTCCAGCATGGAAAAGAGGATATGAAGGTTATTGGCAAATTTATCCAAGACAGGGCAATTCGCCTCATTTACAAATTCAATATTCAAATCCGGGTTGATCCGTTTATTATGTTTGATCTCTTCTACCTTCTTCTTTTTTAGTGGGATTTCCCGGTATTCTTCCAGTTCTTCGCATTCAAATAAACGGCTGAGGATTTGGGTCTGCTCGTTGTAGCTGTTATACATGTCTTCTTTCAGATCGATCTTGAGAGATAGCTTTTCCAGGTTTTTATATTCTTTGCCATATAGTTCAATTTGCAACAGATTGGAATTCGTTTTTTGGGGGATGAAATCATGCAGATCATAATATTCTATATTGAGGTCATGTACAGGATTTTCATTAACTGAAAAACCTAAAACTATACAACGTGTTTCATCTTTAAAAACGTTCGATATCACTTCTATTTTGATACCTTTGGCAATACTGCGGATCTCATGGAAAATGGTTTCCGGATAAAAGACCTTATTCTCGAACGACATACAACCCTCTTGTAAAGCTTCAATCGAAACTGCCGCGCGGTAATAATTCCGGAAAGCATTTCCCAATTGGTTGAATTTTAAATTTTCTTTTGCTTCTCGTAGAAATCCGCAAACCTCGATCTTTTTATTTTCAAAGATTTTCTGATAATCTTCTTTCTTGATG
>JAUSOT010000250.1 GCA_030656075.1 Candidatus Cloacimonadales bacterium | reverse complement strand
TAGTTTGACTTTGAAACAAGCCGATTTGAATATTGGGTCCGGCGAATCCAAAGATTTTGAAATCTTTGAACAAACGCTGGTTATAGACAATTCTAAGAGGAATAGCCAAAGCATGATCCCAGGTGTTATACACAACACTATCGCCGGTCATGGAGTATTTTTGTGTTTTATTGGAATATCCTACCTGATAGAACAACCCGGTCTGGATACCGAAATTATACTTCCAGTCGTACTCAGCAAGTGCACCAATTCGAATGGCGTCAAAATAAGTCTCACTCGATGAAGGCCCGATGCGTTTCGGATTGTAATATCCGCCTTCAAGTGTAATTGTCTGCGCATGCATACTCAAAATCCCGATAAGCAAAAGCGTGAATAAAAGATTTATCTTTCTAAGTTTCATAAGAGATACAAAAATTTATGTGAAGTTTTTTTGACCCACAAAGATAATTTTTTTCCTTGGGTTTTCATTATTTTTTGATGAATGTTAAGGATTGCTTTCCTGTATGAATCTTTGAACTACGTGCATAACGGCAAAGTTTCACGAAAATTAAGTTTTTCTCAGATAAAATTCTTTACTTTGTGTTTGTAATTAAGTTAGAACGTGTTTAAGTGTCAAATTATCTGCTTATGGAAATTTTACTCATTATCATTGGAATTATTGCCGGAATCATCATCGGATACCTGTTTTCAAAGTCCATTTCCGCCAAAGCAATCGAGATAGAAAGAATGAAATTTTCAGAAATCGATCGTGCGTTTGCGGCATTCAAAGCAAGGGCTGAAAATGAACTGAATAATTTCGAAAAAGTGCTATCTGAAAAACAAGAAGAACTTGCCATCGTCTCTGCTAAAATGGATGTAAAAGATCAATTGCTGGGTGAGCAAAACGTACAATTGGCACAGCGGGAAGCAGAAATTAAAGCTTTAAAAGAAAAATTAGATACTTTAAAAACGGAAGTTGATCAGATAGGATTGAAATATGCTGCCGAGTTTAAAAATCTGGCCAATGAAATTCTGGAAGATAAATCGAAACGCTTTACAGAAAAAAACAAAGAAAATCTCGAAGCCATTCTGAAACCTTTGGATGACAATATTCGGCAGTTCAAGCAAACTGTTGCAGATGCCTACGATAAAGAATCGAAAGAGCGTTTTTCATTGGGTAAGGAGGTTGAAAAGTTGGTTGTGATGAATCAACTTATGAGCGAAGAAGCCCGCAATCTTACCAAAGCACTGAAAGGTGAAACCAAGACCCAGGGTGATTGGGGAGAAATGATTTTAGAGACGATTCTGGAGAAGTCGGGCTTGCGAAAAGATGAAGAATATTTCATGCAATATGAATTGAAAGATGAGGCAGGAAAAGCGCTGCGATCTGATTCAGAAAACAAAAAAATGCGTCCGGATGCAGTGATTAAATATCCGGATAATCGGACAGTAATTATCGATTCCAAGGTTTCATTAAACGCTTTCACACGCTATGTGGAAGCTTCAGATACAGCAGACCAGCAGAGGGAACTCAATGCACATGTTGCAGCCATCAAAAACCACATTGTTGCGTTTAGTTCAAAAGGGTACGACGATTATGATCAGGCGCTGGATTTCGTAATGATGTTTATCCCCAGCGAACCGG
>JAUSOT010000249.1 GCA_030656075.1 Candidatus Cloacimonadales bacterium | reverse complement strand
GCCACTCTACTCCACCAAGCAAGCTCGGTGTTTCGCGTTCGACTTGCATGCCTAATCCACGCCGCCAGCGTTCGTCCTGAGCCAGGATCAAACTCTTCGTTATAAAATATATCCTTACGCACTCACCTTTCACTTCTATCTCGTCTCGTTTCTTATCTCTAATGAACAAAAAAACACCTCGCTAAATTCAAGGTTTGGCAAAATTGAAAGCCACCCATACTGTGTCAAATGAAATATAAGAATTTTATTATTTTTTTTTTAACACCATGACAACATTCATACTTATAATTACTGAATGCAATAAAATACAAAATTATATGACTTTCAATCCATTCAAATATTTCTGCAAAACAGGCGGTAGGGAGATGGTTCCATCTACATTCTGATATGTCTCAATCAGTGCGATAAATGTTCTTGGAGTAGCGAGACCTGACCCGTTCAAAGTATGTACAAATTTAACTTTTCCGTTCCCATCTCTGAAACGGATAGAAGCACGTCTTGCCTGGAAATCTTCGAAATTACTGATAGAAGATACTTCCAAATACTTTCCCGCACCGGGAGCCCAGACTTCTAAGTCGTAGGTTTTGGCAGATGCAAAACTAAGATCTCCTGTGGCTAATGTTACAACTCGATAATGCAAACCAAGAGCCTGCAGAATATCTTCTGCATCGTTCACCATATTTTCCAGAACATCGTAAGATTCTTCAGGATGAACAAACTGCACCATCTCAACTTTATTGAATTGATGAATCCGCTGCAAACCTTTTGTATCTTTGCCGTAGGAACCTGCTTCCCTCCTGAAACATGAGCTGAAAGAAACCAGTTTCAGAGGCAGCATTTCGTTATTCAGAATCTCTTCGCCATATAGATTTGTGACGGATACTTCTGCTGTGGGAACTAAAAACAGGTCATCCTGATCTATGTGATACATGTCTTCTTCCAACTTGGGAAGCTGCCCGGTTCCAGTCATGGTCTTTCTATTCACAAGTATAGGCAGCATCACTTCCTGGTAGCCATGTTTCTGAATATGAAAATCCAGCATGAAATTTATAAGAGCGCGCTCCAGCATAGCACCTTTGTTTTTATAACCGATAAATCCGCTGCCTGACAGCTTTGCCGCACGCTTCAATTCCAGCAGATCATTTTGTTCAGCAAGCTCCAAATGGTCTTTGGGAACATAATCAAATTGCTTTTTTTCT
>JAUSOT010000248.1 GCA_030656075.1 Candidatus Cloacimonadales bacterium | reverse complement strand
ACAATAGAAAAAGAAGTAACAGCCTGGGTAAAATGTAGAAACTCAAAAAACAGTAAAATCAATTGGCAATTTACTACCGATGATGCACGAATAAAGCTCAAAAGGCTTTATCCGACTATCGAGGCTTGACGTGACACTAGTTAAGGACTTTGAGAATTTATTGAATATTGGATGTACTAGATTTACTGAGAATGTAAAATACATGCTCTACAGTTATGGTAATGATATGGGTGATGAATCTGTTATTAAAGAAAAAATGGGTGTAAAGATTTATGATGTAGATAATAATGAACTTCTTATTGATAGAAAATTTACTAATGGTTTCCTTCCAAATAATCATTATGCAATAGGTAATCTTTTTATAATATCATCGACTAAATATATAGAAGAAAAAGAAGATAAATTCGAAATAGTTAATTTCGAAGATAGAAAAATATATATTAAAATAATGCCACGATCTGAGAGAATTAGGCTTAAGGAAATAACTGATGTTGGGATAATTTTAAGGAATTCGGATGTAACTAAAGATGACATTCAACTTCTTTATGTAAATGACTTCATTATGGAGGATTTCTAACAATGAAATTGTATATATTAGTGATAATTACATTTGTAATATTTGGTCATTTAGGAAATCATTTAGAACATCTATGATTGTGCTGACCTGCTCTCTGGTCAATGTTCGGCAAATCCATTTTGCAATATTTTCAATTATTTTCATGGGATTATCTCTTTCTAATTTTAGCCTGAATATCTGAATTTGGGGGGAGATTTTCCCTTTAGGGTTTATTTGTATAGAAAATAATAAGTTAAATTTAAAAAAACTAAGGTTCGTGTTACAGAACCTAAAAATTAAATAGGAGATGTTTATGAAAGACTATAGACTTGTTTTACTTTTTCTCGTTCCACCGCTTTGCGTTGAAATGCCGCTTCTCCGCTTTGCGGAAAAATGATTTACGATTTCCGATTGGATATTTCAGATTTGAGATGTGAAAGCTTTCCGAATCTTAGCAGATAGAATTTCTCTGAAAGAAGCTTCGGAAAGGAATGCGTTTCTCCACACTCTGCTGAATAAGTTCCGCAGACGAAACTTTAAAATCAAGGAGTAGCAAAACTCAAATATTCGTAAATTGTAGCATAAATTGAAGTTGAGACAACAAAAGATTGACGAAACCTGGCTGGCACAACTATTGCATCTTTAAGATTTTAGGGGGAGCAAATGAAAAAACGGATTTTTATTATTGCGGTAATTTTTTCCTTTCAAATTCTCTTTGCCGGAACCACCGGCAAGCTGGCTGGAAAGATTTCAGATGAAAGCGGGAATGTCATTGTTTATGCCAATCTGCAAATAATCGAACTGGAACTTGGCACTCAAGCAGACGAAAAGGGAAATTACATTTTACGCAACCTTCCTCCCGGAATTTATGAGATAACCTGTTCTCAAATCTCTTTTCAAACTCACCGAATCAAATCAGTTAAGATTGTTTCCGATGAAACCACTATTTTGAATATCACACTATCAAAATCTGCCAGAGAAATTGAAGGCATTCAAATCTCGGAAGCTCGAACCAAAATGGTGGATCGACTCAAAACCAGTTCGGGTAATACAATCTCCGAAGCGGTGATCGAAGATGTGGCAGTTCAGGATATCGAAGACTTGATAGCTATTCAGGCTGGAGCAATCATGAACGATGGAGAACTGCACATCCGCGGCGGCAAAGTGAATGAGATTGTTTTCCTGGTCGATGGTTTATCGATAAATGATCTGGTGGATGGCGAAGCAGCTCTCACTGTAGATGTAGATGCCATCAAAGAAATGAAAGTGATGACCGGCGGTTTTCCGGCTGAATATGGCAATGCTCAATCCGGGATCATAAACATTATCACCAGAGAAGGAGGAGAGCATTATTCCGGTAAAATCGAACTAAATTCCGATCATTTATTATCTTCTCAGAATCTAAATTCCGACAGGGTAAAATTTGCTTTATCGGGTCCCGTCCTTCCTTTTTTAAAACAGAAATTAACATTTTTCTTCAATTGTGCTGCTCATCGGCATGATTCGGAATTTAAGGATGATTTCGGTGCAAACGGGGTAGATGAACTGCGTTATCTGTATGTTTTATGGGATGATTATGAATTCTATGATCCCTATGAAAAAAGAAAAAATACTTTAGGTTTTGATACAAATGATCGATTGTATAATTTGTATAATCTTAATTTGAAATTGAAATACCAGATATCACCCCTGCAAAAAGTAACGTTCTCGATGAGAGGAGATGATAATTCCTGGCAGCCGTATGATCATGCCTGGCGTTATGCTTTGCAGCATTACAAGGTCGAAAAAAGTTCGCAGCAGCAATTTGTGATGACCTATGACAACCTGATCAACCCGAGTATGCTGCTGAACATAAAAGCGGGATTATACCAAAAACAAGCCAAGGAAGGTCCTCGCGGAGTTTCTTTGAACGATTATTTTGCCAAGAATCCGGAAGGCTTCGATCTTTATGCCGAAAATCTGCCAGGTAATTGTGATGGGATCGATTATGTGGCAGAAGACGGCTATCTGGGCGATCCGAATTTACTGGGATATTGGATTTATAAAATTCCCATTCCTATACCGCCATATTACTATTACGAAAATATCGATGAATTCCTGATTCCAGGTTCGGTCTATCCTGAGAATGTTGATAATAAAAACGAATCCTATACGTTGAAAGCTGATTTTAACTGGCAAATTACTCCCGTTCATGATTTGAAAACAGGTTTGGAAGTGGTTAAGCACCACATTAACAAATTTAAACATACCAGCCCATGGAACATAAGTGTTTATCGTTACAACAGGTATTTGGAAAATAATGCCGTTCCACAGGATAGCATATATCTTTTTCATCCCGTTTTTGGATACTACTATCATTATTTCTATGGTCTTGACGATATCTACGCTGCTACTCAGGCAGCCTCCGGGGAAACTTATGGTTTTATAGCTGAACCATGGCAGGGAGCGTTTTACGTGCAGGACAAAATGGAGTGGGAAGGATTGGTAGTGAATGCCGGAGTGCGTTTGGATGCCTGGTATCTCGGAGATAAATATCAGATATTAAATGAATTTAATGAATATGAATGGGTAAAATTCAAAAAAAATGAACGTCTTCAATTCATGGTTTCGCCGCGATTGGGTGTTTCTCATGTAATTTCTATGCATGACGTGCTGCATTTTTCTTTCAATTATCAAAGTCAGCTTCCCCAGATGCAATATGTGTATGCGGATGCAACCTGGCTTGAAGCAATTATCGGTGAAGATCCGGTAACGAAAATTGTTATTGCCAATCCGGATCTCGATCCTCAGGTTACTATTGTCGGTGAAGTCGGATTGCAGCACCAATTCAATGAAGATTATGTAGCAGATATTACTGTTTACTACAAAAAGAATTTCAATTACATCAGTATTGATAAAATCTATAAACCGGATGAACCGACCATTAAATGGTATCAATATATTTCTGAGAATTATGGAACAGCCAAAGGAATAGATGTCAATATCCAGAAAATGCTTTCCAATTTTATAGTTGGATCGCTTTCCTATTCTCTTAGCTGGGCAGAGGGAACGGATGCCAGAATTTTTGATTATGAAAATCAGGATATGCAGAGTCTGAGGGAATTCCCGCTGGATTGGGATGTGCGGCACAGTATTGGCTTCAATGTAGCTTTGGAAGTAAGGAAAGGAGAAGAACTCTATATTCCATTTTCAGGAATCAAATTTCCAGTCGATGATTTCAGTATCAATTTTTTGTATAACTTTGCTTCCGGAACTCCCTTCACAGACTGGAGTGATCTGGACTATGAAACCAATAATGCCCGGAAACCATATACTGATGTTGCTCATCTAAAAATCACGAAGAATTTCCAGTTTTCAAATAACAAAAAAATAAAAGTTTATTGCACAATTAACAACTTATTCGATAAAGAAAACATTGAGTTTGCCTACATTAAAACCGGATCTCCTTATAACGACGGCTCCGAATTTATCTATGAAGAAACAGAGCATATTCATAATATTTACACCAAGAATCCAGGCAATGTAAGCTTTGGAAGAGAATTGATAATAGGCCTGGCATATTCCTGGTAATTCTCCGTAAAGCATTATTTTGAAGATTATTAGTGGCATTCAATCGAGCAACATTTTTTAATAATGGTTATCTTTAACTATAAATACTAATTTTTTCTATAACAAGCATAGAAAAAAAACATTCTTCGATTGGAATTAATTTCTTTAAAATCCTGAAAGGATTAAATGTTAATAAC
>JAUSOT010000240.1 GCA_030656075.1 Candidatus Cloacimonadales bacterium | reverse complement strand
TTTATTCTTGTTTGGAAGGTATTTTTTGGGTTCTTCAAATTCATTTTTAAATTAATAAAATCGATTACTTCCAAACCGAAAAAAGAGAAAATACCCAAAGTTAAAAAAGCGAAAGAACCAAAGCAAAAAAAAGAACCGACTATTCCAAAAATCACTGACCATGCGGCTTTAGATGAAAAGAAAGAAGATTTTGCAGAAAAAGAAAAACCAAAAATTCAACCTCGAAAACTGACGCAGGATAAAGGTGAAGTCCCGGATGAGCCAACCCGGAAATACGAAAAACCTTTGATCGAAGATTTTCTTACCAGTATTCAACCCAGCCGTCAGGCACGAGAAGAAATTGAAGCAAATATTAGAAATGTCAGCAAAATATTGATCGAAAAACTGGCAGAATTCGGCGTGGAAGCTGAAGTTATTAACGTCAATATCGGTCCGATAATCACGCAGTATGAAATCAAACCGGCACCGGGAGTTAAAGTTAATAAATTCCATGCTTTATCTGATGATCTTGCTCTGGCCATCAAAGCGACAAGCATCCGAATTCAGGCACCGATTCCGGGTCGGGGATTGGTCGGAATTGAAATTCCAAATATCAAAAGGGATACAATTTTTCTGAAAGATATTTTGCTTTCCGAAGAAATGAAAAAACACGACAGTCTTTTAACTTTCGGTTTGGGAAAAGATATTTCTGGTCGACCGGTTGTGGCCGATCTGGCTCAAATGCCGCATCTGCTCATCGCCGGGGCTACTGGTTCCGGAAAAAGTGTCTGTGTGAATTCTATTATTTGCAGTCTATTATTTCGAACTACACCGGATGAATTGCGCCTGATTTTGATCGATCCCAAAAGGATCGAACTTTCCGGTTTCAATGGAATCCCCCATCTAATCCAGGAAGTAGTTACCGACAACGAAGATGCGCTTTCGGCTTTGAACTGGGCTGTGGCAGAAATGGAAAAGCGCTACGAACTGCTTCAAAGATATAAGGTTAAGCACCTCAAAGCGTATAATTCAGCCATCAAAAAACTAAAAGAAAAAGACGAAGAGATCGAAGATGACATTCTGCCTTATATCATCATTATTGTAGATGAACTTGCCGATTTAATGATGACGGTTGGTCGAGATATTGAACGTCCGATCACCCGTCTGGCTCAAATGGCACGCGCAATCGGAATTCACTTGATTCTGGCAACGCAACGTCCATCCATCAAAGTTATAACCGGTGTGATTAAAGCTAACTTCCCATCCAGGATAGCGTTTCAGGTTTCGTCAAAAATCGATTCCCGCGTTATCATTGATGCGAATGGAGCTGAAAAATTACTGGGAATGGGGGACAGTCTCTTCCTGCCGCCTGGAAAAGGTGAAACGGACAGGATTCACGGCGCTTTCATTTTGCCGCAGGAAATCCTCGATCTGATAAATTACTTGAAAACTCAGCCTAAACCCGAGCAAGAGATCAGGATAATAGCAGATGAAGATGTGGAATTGGGTGAATTTGATTATGACGATGAACTTTTCCCGGAAGCTGCGGTTTGCGTCGTTACTGCCGGACAGGCTTCCGTTTCCATGTTGCAGCGTCATTTCAAGATCGGTTATGCTCGGGCAGGAAGGCTGATCGATATGCTGGAAAAGTCTGGAATAATCGGGCCGCACGTGGGTAGTAAATCGCGAGAAGTGATTGCCACAGAAGAGGATATGAAAATATATGGTTACTTGCCGGATTAAAATATTATTGGCTATTCTTTTAGTTGGTTCCAGTTTTCTGTTAGCCCAAAATCAGAATAAACAACTGACTGAAATCTATGAAAACATCATGATCAAATATGCCAAGATAAAGTTTTATGAAGCAGACTTCCAACAGGAAAACTATTGGAAGGAAATGGATATTGTTAAAAAATCTTGGGGAAAGATTTATTTTGATGTCGATCATTTCATCTTGAAATACACGGAACCGGCAGGACATATTCTGTTCATAAAGGAAAATGAGATAACAATTTACGATGCTGCTTCCAACCAAGCGTTTATTTCCAATAACATTGAAACCGAATTAAGGCCGGATAAACTGATTTCCGAATATTGGAGCAATTCCGAAAAGAAGTTGATTTTCAATGAAGGAAATTTCATCAAGCTGCAATTGACGACACCCAACAAAGATCAGGTTTCCATTCTTCTCGAAGATAACGTTATCATTGAAATCGTTATTCTGGATGCAGATCAGAATTTTGTGCTTTATAAGTTTTCTAATCCCAAAATCAACGAAGAATTACCGAAAGGAATTTTTGACCTTTCTCTTCCCGAGAATGCAGCAATTCTCGATAACAGAAATTAATTATTGAGGATAAAAATGATAGCTTTGATCATGGCTGGCGGTGTGGGAACGCGCTTCTGGCCGCTCAGCAGAGAATCCAATCCCAAACAATTTTTAAACATTCTCTCCGATCGTTCCATGCTGCAAATGACGGTTGATCGATTGCTTTCCAAAATAAAAATAGAAGATATTTTCATCGTGACAGCCGCTTCCCAGGTGGAACTGACGAAGAAACATTTACCCGATCTGCCGATGGAAAATATAATCATCGAACCTTTCGGGATGAATACGGCACCCTGCATTGCTCTCAGTGCTGCATATCTCGCCCGCAAATACATTAAATCGGAAAAAATGATAGTTCTGCCGGCTGACCATTTGATTGCTCTCAAAAATGATTTTCTAACTTCATTGCAAGTGGGAAGTGAATCGGCTGAATTGGATAACCTCGTCACTTTTGGCATCAAGCCGAATTATCCTGCTACAGGATATGGTTACATCGAAGCCGGAAAGCAGATCGATGAGCAGAGATTTTTTGTGAAGCAATTCAAAGAAAAACCCGATCTGGAAACTGCTCAACATTTTTTGGAAGCAGGGAATTTCTTTTGGAACAGTGGCATGTTCATGTGGAAGATAGAGACGATACTGAAAGCATATCATGATTATCTGCCGAAAGTTTCATCAATCCTGGAAAAAATCAACTTGAAATGGGATAACGAAGGTTTGAGGGTAGATTTCAGTGAAGAGTATGCCGGAATGCCGAGACTTCCGGTCGATATTGGCATTATGGAACAGGCGGAAAAACGCGTTGTGATCCCCGTGGATTATGGATGGAGCGATGTCGGCAGTTGGAAAGCGCTCTATGATATTTCCGGGAAAGATGAGAACGGCAACGTTCTGAGATGCCAAAACGAACTCATTGACAGCAAAAATAATTATGTAAATTTAAAGAAATTTGTTTCTTTGATCGGAGTGGAAAACCTGGTGGTGATCGACAGCGAAGATGCGCTTCTCATCGCAAACAAAGACCGCAGCGAGGACGTGAAACAGATCGTCGAAAAACTGAAGAAGGATAACAAAACAGGCTTGCTGTAATTCCCCTCTATCAGAGGGGTGCGGCTTCAGCCGAGGGGTGTGTGTTTTCTCTTCAGTTTCTTTCAATATCAATTATTAAATTAAACTCACCACTATAAATTCTTGACTTAATTTTTCCTTTTTCAGCAAATTGTTTTTGGAAGAGTTGTTGGTTTAATAAATAGCTACTTCGAGTATGAAGACGAGGAGGGAATCATGAAACAGGCTATTATTTTTATTATCATTTTTTCTTTTGCATATCTATTTTCTCAAACTACAATCCCAGCCGGCAATGTCTCCGGCATCTGGGATTTAACTGGTTCACCCTACCTCATTGAAGGTGAAATCGAAATTCCCAACGGGCAAACTCTCACCATTGATCCAGGGTGTTTGATCGAATTTCAAGGACATTACAAATTCAATGTTCAAGGCAGACTTTTAGCTGTGGGAACCGAGCAGGATTCGATCAGATTTACTGTAGCTGATACGACTGGATTTTACAATAATACTCACATCGGTTGGCATGGAATCAGATTTGAAAACACTCCTGCGACAAATGATTCATCTAAGATCGTGTATTCTATTCTGGAATTTGGCAAGGCAACTGGAGATGTATTTGCAGATCTGGTCGGCGGCGGTATTTTTATTGATAACTCACCAAAATTAAAAATTTCGCATAATAAAATCTGGAATAATATGTGTCAAAATTCTTGGTGTGGTGGTGGAGTCCATATCCGTAATAGTGATATAAATATAAGCAATTGTGTAATCGCAAATAATACAAATTATGGGATTTTTAATGGTTGGGATTATGATAGTGAAATTGATAATTGTGTGATATCAAATAATAGCGAAGGTGGAATAAGTGGTGTCCAATTAATTTCCAATTCTGTAGTTTCAGGAAATAATGATCGTGGAATTGAGGACTGTTTAAATATAATTAATTGCAAAATATACAATAACATAACTGGAATCGAATCATTCTGGCACGATTGTTCTGTAATAAATTCTTTGGTGCATAATAATAATACTGGAATGCTTTTTCATGATGAGGAAGAATATGTCGATTGCATTGTAACTAATTGTACATTCGCAAATAATGATAATGGTCTTTGGGTTGATGGATGTGGCGAATGGAATTCAACAGATGTATATATCACTAATTCAATTTTTTCCAATGATGACGATGTCCATTTAAGTGGTTCTGGAATTTATGCTCATGCGTCATATTGTCTATTTTCAGAATTACCCTCCAATTTCACAAGCTTGCAAAACATGCTATATTCCAATCCACTTTTCGTTGATCCGATAAACAATGATTTTCATTTGGAATCATATTCTCCCTGCTTGAATTACGGCACTCCCGACACAACCGGTCTGAACCTTCCAGATTTTGATCTGGATGGTAATCCTCGTATTTTCCAAGGAACTTTTCCCATTATTGATCTCGGCTGCTATGAATTCCAGGACGATCCGTCCGAATTGCCGGCAATATCAATTCAAAATGATGAGATTGAATTTGAAAACTGGTCATCTTTCAGCGGTTATTCTCTTCCCGAGGAATTCGCTATTTTTAATACAGGATTAGCCGATTTAATTATTTCTTCCATCGAAGCTCCGGATGGATTTCTGATTCGCCATTCGAATACAGGAGATTACGTTCAATCATTATCTTCTTTTACCATAACTTACGGTAACCATGAAGATATCCAGGTTATTTTTGCTCCTTCTTCTGTTGGAATGTATGCGGGAGAAATCCATATTTTTTCCAATGCTGCGAATGGAAGTGATGTAACCGTCCAGGTATCTGGTGAATCTGATGATGATTTGCATGTAGCCACCAATATTGTAACAGATACTGTCTGGGATTATGAGAATGTCGTTGTTCACAACGATATCCAAGTTGCACAAAATGTAGTTTTAGAGATCTCTCCGGGTACTACTGTGGAATTCAATTATTGCAGGATGGAAATTTATGGAAATCTGATCGCAGCAGGTGACGCTGATAATTTCATTACATTTACAGGAAATACTATTTGGAAAGGAATGAAAATTTATGCTCCTTCCATTGCACCGACATTCGCTTTCTGCGAGTTTAACAGTGTTAGGAATAATGGTACTTTTTCTACACTGGAACTTAATAATTGTCCGGATATGATAATCTCAAATTGCAATTTTATTAACAATAGGAATGTTACTGCACCAGCTTGCTTAAACATTTATTCAACAAATATAGAAATCGATAATTGCAGTTTTGATAATAATGTTTCTTTAAATTATGAATATGATCCCGGACAGTCATGGGGAGGTGGAGAAGCTGCTATCAAATCGGTCAGCAGTTTAATTATAATATTAACATCAAGTTTCACAAATAATTCTTCCGAATGGGGTGATGGAGGTACTCAAAGTATAATTGATTGCGATTCCAATACGGAAAATCTGAAAATCATTAACACTCTTTTTGGAAATAATTCATCTGAATGTCTGGTTTCCTCAAATGCAGGATTGGAATTCACTAATTGTGTTTCAGGTCCGGATCAGGGATATATTTTTTATTGGGAATATTTATCTGCGATCAATTCTATTCTTTGGAATGATGATGAGATTTTTCTAAATGTTTCACACTATGGAACTATTGCTGACATCTTACATTCTGACATTAGAGGAGGTCAAAATGCTTTTTATCAGAACAATACAGTAAACTGGCTGGAAGGTAACATAGACTCCGATCCGCTTTTCGTCGATCCGGAAAACAATGATTTTCATTTCTTAGCCGATTCTCCCTGCATCAATGCCGGCACTCCTGATACAACAGGTTTGAATCTTCCCGAATACGATCTGGACGGCAATCCCAGAATTTACGAAGACATCATCGACATGGGTTGCTACGAATGGCAGGGAACAGGAATCGAAAGTGATGAGTTACCGGTTTTGAGTTATGAGTTAAGTAACTTTCCAAACCCTTTCAATCCAACCACAACGATTAATTTTAGCACCGAACAAAACAAACAAAACGGACTTATAGAGATCGAAATATTTAACATCAAAGGTCAGAAAGTGAAAACGTTTACAAATCTCCCAATCACCAAATCATCAAATCACCAAATCGTTTGGGATGGCACAGACCAAACCGAAAAACCCGTTTCCTCCGGAATTTATTTCTACCAACTGCGCTCAAATGACAAACCGATCGCCACCAATAAAATGATATTAATGA
>JAUSOT010000235.1 GCA_030656075.1 Candidatus Cloacimonadales bacterium | reverse complement strand
TTCCAACCGTTCCGAAGGTTCAGCGACCGTTCGGAAGGTTTCGATCGATAGCTCACGGATTTGCACGGATAAACACGGATCAAATTTCATTTTTTCTCTTTTCTCTTTTCTCATTTCTCACCTCTCATCGCTCATTTCTTTTTCCAACCGTTCCGAAGGTTCAGCGACCGTTCGGAAGGTTTTTCCAGATAAAATCCGCTGCATTTTTTTTCCCAACACAAAAGAGCAGATCGAAAATGGAAACATCGTGAGCAAAATCTCCCCAGGACTGCTTGTAAACCGGATATTTGGAATAATCCATATACGAAACTTTGATGTCATTGATGGCAAATAGGTCTTCATCAATATAAGATTTGGCAGCGGGACCGCTGAGATATTCCGTTCCGGCTAATTGATGTATGATGGAAATGATCTTTTCATTTTTGCCGGGTGGTAAAATGAATTCAGTCGATAGATGGAACTCCGTGTCGATTTCCAGGAATCGCGAAATTTCCACGATCAGATATTGATTCAAATCGCTGAGATATTCCCAGGTATTTTCCAAAAATACTTTTTTTAGGAAATCTCTGAAATCAGCGAAAAAAGGTGTGCGCGAGTAATTTCTTTCTAAGGTTAGCAAATGTTCTTCTGCCCAGTTTTGGGAATTATCGATTTTCACTTCGTTGATCTTCATATTTTGCGATCCGTTGGTGGGAACCGTAAGCCAGAGTTTTCCTGCCGGGGTTTTGATCTGGTTGCGATTGCGCCAGTCCCGCACAGTGTATTGAGCGGTATCCAGAAAGACAAAATGATCCACACTTTGGATGATATGGAAATAGCCTTTCCAGGGAATATAGTTAGATTGAAGAATGGCAATTTTGGACATATTATATTAGCTCACGGATTTGCACGGATAAACACGGATCAAATTTCATTTTTTCTCTTTGTTTTTTTCTCTTTGTTCTTTGCTCTTTATTCTTTGTCTCTTTTCTTATTTCTCATTTCTCATTTCTCATTTCTTTTCAACCGTTCCGAAGGTTCAGCGACCGTTCGGAAGGTTTCGATTGATAGTTCACGGATTTGCACGGATAAACACGGATCAAATTTCATTTTTCCTCTTTGCTCACTTCTCACCTCTTATTTCTCACTTCTCACTTCTCACTTCTCACCTCTCACCTCTCATCGCTCATTTCTCACTTCTCATTTCTCATCGCTCACTTCTCATTTCTCATTTCTCATTTCTTTTCAACCGTTCCGAAGGTTCAGCGACCGTTCGGAAGGTTTCGATTGATAGTTCACGGATTTGCACAGATAAACACGGATCAAATTTCATCTTTCCTCTTTTCTCTTTGCTCTTTATTCTTTGCCTTTTTTCTCATCTCTCATTTCTCACTTCTCACCTCTCATCGCTCATTTCTCACCGCTCATTTCTCTCTTCTCATCACTTCGTTTTGCGAATGAATCGAGCCGGATTTCCTGCCCAGATCTCGTTGTTCCCGATATTTTCCAGCAGAACCGATCCCATTCCAAGAGTCGAATTTCTACCGATTTTCAGGTTTTCCCGCACACAGCAGTTCAAACCAAGATGAACACCATCGGCAATTTCTACAAATGAACTCGTGCAGCTTTGCGCAGCAAAATGACAATGATCTCCAATTGTGTTGTTATGTCCGATGGTGGCGTTCACCATCACCAGGCAGCATTTTCCCAGTTTAACTCCGGAAGAAATGGCAGCATTCGGCATCGCAACGCAGCCAGCACCGAGTTCAACATTTGGTGCGACATAAGCCAGGGGATGAATAAAAGTTGCCAAAGCTGAATCAGGAATTTGCAGATTTTGGAAAAGTTCAATCCTTTCCTGCTGGCCATCGATGCGATAGATAGTATTTATAAAATAAAAACCTTGTTCCAGAAAAGTTTTTACATCGCTCAGTTTTCCCAAAACAGGCAGGCCTTCAATTTTCGAGCCGGTCGGTTCTCTGTCGTTCAAATATCCGGCAAATCCGATCTCATCGTATCCGCGTTGGTTCGCATCGATAATGGCGTTGGCAATCACCGATCCGTTTCCCAGTCCGCCCAGAATGATCACTTTTTTCTTCATTTGGTTTCCCTGATCTCGATAATTTCTTTGATCACAAAATACGGATCACGAAGCTGACGTAAACGTTTATTTTTAAGGTGGGGAAGCAGACGGTCCAAAGCAAGTTTGCATCTTTTGCGGAAAGTATAGCCGCTCCGGCCGGCAAAACGTTTTTCCTTCACCAATTTTACGGTAGCAAATGGAATTTTTGCCAGGTAAAATCTGCTGAGAATAGTTCCATGCAGCTCTTTGTCCTGTTTGATATGTTGATAAACTGAGCGTTTGAAAGCTCTGAACACTCCCAGGTTTTCCGGATGTTCGATTTCTGTTAGGCCGGCAGCGACTTGGAAGAAAAGTTTTGATAAGAGCTTGTTCCAGTGCGAATCTTTTCTGATCTCACGTTGTGCAATTGCCATCTGCTCATCGTTTTTTTCGATCACTTCGATCAGTTTTGGAATATCTTCCGGCCTGTCTTCCAGGTCGCAGTCCATCACAACGATAACGTCTCCGCTGCAATTTTCCAAACCTGCTGCAATTGCATTCGATTGACCAAAATTATTAGCAAGTATCACGATCTTGATCCGATAATCGTTATTCTGCAGATCTTTAAGAATTTCTACAGATTCATCTTTACTACCGTCGTCGATAAAAACAATTTCAAAATTGGAGGAAAGACCATTCAAAACAGGAATCAAACGCCGATATAATTCCGGTAGAACTTCCCGGTCATTGAAAACGGGAATGATAACAGAAAGTTCTGTCATCGGGAAATTCCTCGTTTTTGCAGTTGAGTTGTGATGCTGATAATGCCGCCGATCACAGCCGGAATTCCGTTCAAAATAAGAAAATTTAGCAGGGAAACGGCAAAAGCGATTTCCGGTTTCACGCCCAGAAAACCATAGAAATAAACGAAAGCTCCTTCCCGAATACCGAGCCCGCTGAGGGTGAGTGGAATAAGAGAAATTATCTGGATGACCGGCACGATTGCCAGATGATAGCTAATCGGAATCTCGATTCCCACGATTTTAAATAAAAGATAAACATTGATGAAAGTGCAGAGCTGGATGCTGATTATCAGAGGAACTGCGCTTACCATCATTTTCAATTTCGGCAATTTGACGAGCGAATCATACAGATTGGAGATGAATATCGCAATTTTCGCACTGAGCTGGGATTTCAGCAGGAAATTCGAGATGGAATCATAGAAAGTTTTTTGGAAGATCACTAACATCGAAACGATCAGTATGAGCAGGATCAGCAGGATGATCAAACGGAATAAAAATATGCTTGGGATGAATATGAGTTTAAATGAAAAAATCAGAGCAAACAGGCAAAGAACAATGAATCCAAGCAGTTTTTCAGCAACAACCGTGCTTCCGGCTTTTCCCGGAACTTCTGCATATTTTCGTTCGATTTTATACAACCGTATTGCCGCAAAACCATCGGAAGAAGGCAGGAAAGTTCCCCAGAAAATCGATTCGAAATTGATCTTTAATAATTCATTGAATGTAGCGTGAATTCCGGTATAACCAAGAAAAACATTCCATCTCGCAGCTGCCAGGATCGGAATGAGAATAATACTGAAATAAAGCGAAAAGACCAGCCAGACCGGTTTTTGAAACTTCAGAGTTAATCCATCCAAAGTAAATTGGAATCTGTGCACTATAATGTAAAACAAGGCGACAGTAATAATGAACTGAACAACGTATAAAATCCGCTTTTTCATGTGATTAAAATACCTTTTTTTTAACCCCTCTGTTCTGCACTATTTTAAAAAATAAGTGCAGAACATCTCCCCTTAACAGGGGAGAAATTTGGAATCATTATTCTATTCCCTATTCATCCCCCTGTCAAGGGGGACACAGGGGGTTAGCATCATTTCGATCTTTCTCCTGTTTGTTTCTAATTAATCCGTTTTTTCATTTAATTGATCTCGAACATCCTCTGCAATGATCTCAGGCTTTTTTCTCTAATTTCGTCCGGCACTTCGATTTCGTTCTGTTCAAAATAGAGAGCTTGAACTGCGCCAAGCAGAGTTGTTTTTTTCATATCTTCACAGGTCATTCGAGAACTGAGCGGAACCAGTTTTTTGTAGGGGAAATGAAATTTCAACTGATCATACATTCCAATTTCTGTGCCTATAATGACTTTGTCGTTTTTTCTCACAAAATCTATCATCTGGCTGGTGGAACAGACCAGATCGGCATTTTTGCAAACATCCAGATTGCATTCCGGGTGAACGATCAGTTTGTAATCGGGGTACATTTTTCTGAGTTCCAAGACATTTTGCAAAGTGATATCTTGATGAACATAACAATAACTGTCGAACATGAACAGCTCGCGTCCGGTTTTAAATTGCACCCAGGCACCGATATTGCGGTCGGGCACGAAAATGATTTCTTTGTCTTTGGGAAGGGAATTCACAACCTCGATGGCATTCGCTGATGTACAGGTGATAGTACTTTCTGCTTTCAGGGTAGCCGGAGAATTCACATAACAAACAACTTCAGCGGCAGGATATTTCTGCTTTAATTTTCGCAGATCATCCGCTGATTTCATCAAAGCTAATCGGCAGTCAGCCTTCGGATGAGCCATCAGCACTTTTTTATTTGGATTCAAGATCTTTGCTGTTTCCGCCATGATCTTGATGCCGCAAAGCAGGATCATATCTGCATCGGTTTCCGCAGCAACTTTAGCCATTTGCAGCGAATCTCCCACGTAATCGGCGATCTGCTGCACTTCCATGAACTGGTAATTGTGCGCGATCACAAAACAGTTCTTTTCAAACTTCAAATTCTCGGCAATTTCAAATAATTCTTCGTGAATCAGATTATTCCAGTTTTCGACTTTCATTCATTTAACTCCAAAATCTTGTTCCAATGCTCCGCGTTGGAGCTTTCTTCTACGCTCAGCGTAACGGATCATTGATAATTTTCCCGCAGGAGCGGGGATATTGCATTCCCACGCAGAGCATGGGAACGAGTGATGAAGTATCGACTCGAAAGTATTCCGTCGGGTCGAGACGAAACTTGCTCTCGAGTCGTCGTCATAAATTTCTTACGACTCGAAAAAAGTTTATTCATACACATTTCCAATTTTCGAAATTATGAACGCAGTTTTTCCGCTCGGTTGTTTTTCCAATTGTTCAACTTGTTGAAATTCTATTTTCATCTCGTTTCCCAATCTTTTACGTAGTCCTTTTTCCAGCTCGGATTGTGATTTATCATCGAAAGTTTCATCAACGATCACCTTCACCTGGATTTCATCGAGCTTCTGCTGAATTATCTGCGAGCAGAGCACGCCTTTGGCCAGGTCGATGGAATGCGACATCACCGCTCCCAGAATCCGTCCATCCGGTGTCTGAATATAGTCGCAGGCTTTTCCTGCAATTTCTTTGATCACCCTAAAATGCCTGCCGCAATTGCATTCGACATTCCCGTCAGCAATGAGGTTATCACCAATTTCATAACGGATCAAAGGCATGGAATAATTGTAAAAATTCGTTCCTGCAAGTTTTGAAATTCCAGCTTCGCCAATCAACTCATGATAGGCGAAATCTTCGATCAGATGCAGGTTTCCCTCTTCGCATTCGGAAATCATGGCAGCGCCTTCATGCAGAGAAAAGAAATTGAAAACCGGGCATCGATAATACTCTTGAAGTTGTTTTCTTTTCCGGTTGGAAAGCGTTTCGCCATAGGTCAGGATCGATCTGGGCGGATTGATTTGAATTCCTGCTTCTTCAGCAAAACGAGCGATCATCAGAAGATCGAAGGGAAAGCCCATAAAAAATTTCGGCTTGATCCGGTTGATCAGCTTGATAGCTTCAAGGGCGGATCCTTTTTTCAATTTATTAGAATCAAAACGGAGGACGTTGTAAAGTCGATTGAATTTAAAATCGGTATCTTTAAAGTAGTAACTTTGCACGCAGAGAGTTTTCATGCCGATCTTGTAGCCAGCCCAGGAATAGCTTCTTAAAAGTGCTGCTATCTTATTTGCCTGAGCGCTGTTGGAAAGAACGAAGTGCAGCGGTGTTCCGGTGGAGCCGCTGGTGCTGTCCCAGGTAATGCCGAATTTTCGGGCATTGACCGCCAGAAATTTTTCGGGATTCCTGCGCACAGTTTCTTTATCCAAAAGGGGAATGTTTTTCGTCTGTTCCAGACCGGTAAATTTCTCAGGATCGAAGCCTATCTTATGAAAAAGCTCACGATAATAGGGAACATTTTTCCCGGAGTGAAGAAGGAGTTTTTTCAGTTTTTCGATTTGGAATTGCCGGATTTGATCTGCGCTCCAATACTGACTTTTAGCATAAAATTGTCGTCTGGCAAAAACCTGAAAAGGTAGTTGAAAAATCGATTTTTCCATAGATCATTTCCTCGATTCTTCCCATTCTTTGATCGCTTCATTTCTGGCTAAAGTCTGCTTCGCCTGTCTCACCATGGGTGGCCCGATGAACACACCGTCCAAAATAGCCACGCCGCGATTTTTGGAAGCAGCTTCCTGTGTTAGATTCAAAATGAGTTCTGCTTTTGCTGTTTCCTGCTGGTTTGGGGTAAAATACAGTTGAGCAAATTCGATTTCTTTGGGATGCAAAAGCAACGAACCTTCAAAACCCAGGAGACGAGCTAATTTCAGGTTCTTCTTCAGATCTCTCAAATCGTGAACGCGCACATGCAGCGTATCGATGGGAATTACACCGGCAGCTCTGGCAGCCAGAGCGATCAGAGCACGCGGAGTAAGCAGGCTGTTACTATCTTCATCATGAATTCCCAGAATATCTGCACAGAAATCTTCGCTGCCGAAAGCAATCGCAATGATACGTTTCGATGCTTTACAAATTTCTTCCGCATGCAGTACGGCTGAAGCTGTTTCGATGAGCGGGATCAATTTAAAATGATTTTTGGGAAATCTCTTTTCAGTTTCATATTTTTGCAGAATTTGCTCATAGGAAAGCACATCAGTCTTTGAATAAGATTTCGGTACGATAAAACCTGTAACTCCTTCCAATGTGAGTTGAGTAAAATCTTCTTCCACAAAGCCACTTTTCAAGTCGTTGGTGCGAACGAAAATATGGTGTTTTTCAGCAATTCCGGTTTTCAGCATTTTTTTAATGACATCCCGCGCTTCCTGTTTGGAAGCATCGATCACGGAATCTTCCAGATCGAGGATGAGCGCATCGGCAGCAGAATTGGCAGCCTTCCTGATGAGACGCTCTTTATTTCCCGGCACGAACAGCAAGCTTCGCAAAATCCAGGTCATTTTTTCTCCAGTTTAGGAATTAGCACATGCCGCCGTAAACTCAGCACTTTTAGATTATCCTGATTAAATACTCTCGTTTCCACAAAAATTACTCCTCTATCCGGTTTGGAACGTGATCCCTTCACTTCCAAAATTTCCGTCTCCGCTCGAAGTGTGTCGCCGATGAAAACCGGGGCATGATGCTCGATTTTCTCATAATCCAGATTGGCAATGGCTTGCGCACTGATATCCGGCACACTGAGACCGACAGCGATACTTGCAACATAAGTGCCAACCACCACGATCCGGCCAAATTCGCTGGATTTTGCATAGTTCTCGTCCCAATGCAGAGGATGGTAATTCATTGTAAGTTCGCAAAATCGTTCGTGTTCCGCTCTGGTTATGGTTTTTGCAGCTTGGTGGATGAAAGTCTGTCCGACTTCAAACTCGTCAAAATATCTGCCTGTTTTGTCGTTTAAATTCCGCATCATGCCGAATAACAGATACAAAATTTGTTCCAGAATGAGAGATAAAGAAAAATTTAATAAAATATTTCAAAGACTCATGTAAATCCGACCAATCGATACTATTGGCCAGTTGACATAGTGGGTGACGTAAATCTATGATATTAAATAATTGAGATCGGAACAATTCCGACTCTGATATTTCTTTTTTAGCATCAAAAACTTCCAGATTTTTATTCTTTTTTACTCACTTTCTGAGAGTAATTTACTAACTCAAGTATATGTAGTCAATATATTTTTCAATAACTTACATATTTTTTCAGGATGAACTACCTATCATCTGTGGATGATGATAACAAAATCGACAAAAAGATCAATGATCTTATTGGTTTTCTACATTGCGGACACCTGATCACCTGCAACCACGTCATCTTTGCTCTGGGACTTATCACTCAAAACAAGCAGCAGTACCAGACAAAGATAATTGAAGAATTCCTTAGAATTCAGGATGATAGATTTGATACGGGAGAATGTAAAGCAGTGCTTGATTTCATTCGAAAAACAACAGAAAGTCAAAGAAATGTAACCAGGAAAAAAGCCTTTCAGCTCCTGCAAAGAATAGATAAAATCAATAAGCAGAAATGAACGTGTTCTAACCCTGCGAAACAGGATTAATGCTCAATTCATTAGAGCTATTTGTTTTTTGCTCTTTAGTCTTTTCCTTTGCTCTTTGCCCTTTGCCCTATGCTCTTCCTCATACTCTTTCAGAAAACGTTTGACAGGAATTAGAAAAATTGGCAGATGAGCCAATAAGAGTGAAAGTAGAAATTGACGCTGAAACTAAAAAGAGGTAAGTTGAAATGATTTATGAATATAAAGAAGAAATAAACCCCATGGTGTTTATACACCCAAAATGGCTGTGTATGTGTCATGGAATTTAGCCAACTGTTGTGCTACATGCTAATTATAGAAACTTAAAAGGAAGTGAATTATGAAAAAATTATGTTTTGTTATAATGGGTTACGGTAAGAAAACCGATATATATACCGGACAAACATATGATTTGGATAAAACTTACTTGAATATAATTAAACCAGCAGTAGAAGAATCTGGACTAGAATGCGTTAGAGGAGATGAAATACAAGAATCTGGATTAATTGATAAAAACATGTATGCTCTTTTAATTCATGCAGATTTAGTAATAGCCGATATTACAACATTTAATCCAAATGCAATCTATGAATTGGGCGTTAGGCATGCAGCTAGATCTTATTCAACAATCATTTTGAAAGAAAAACATGATTCTATTCCCTTTGATTTAAGTCATAATAAAATATTTCAATATGAGCATATGGGGAATGATATTGGTGTAACAGAAGCACAAAGATGTGTGGCAGAATTAAAATCTTTAATTAAAAGTATAATTGGTAAATCTGAAATAGATAGTCCTTTTTTTCAATATATATCATCAATTCAGCCTTATGTTCTTCCCGAGGAAGAATACAATTCAATTATCCTAGAGTTAGCCAATAAGGAAAAACATATTTTTGCTATAGTAGAACAAGCTACAAAAGAAATGAATTCGAGTAATTTTAGTGAAGCAAAAAAATTATGGGAAAAAGCTCTACAAAAAGTAGAAAACGAACCCTACTTCATACAGCAATATGCTCTATCCACTTATAAAAGCAAAGAACCTTCAGAAAGAACCGCATTACAAGATGCTTTAAATATTATAAATAAACTTGAACCCAATAATACAAATGATCCTGAAACTTTAGGAATAACAGGTGCTATTTATAAAAGACTATGGTTATTAGACAGTGACATAGAATATTTAAACAGAGCTATTGAATATTACAGAAAGGGATTCCAAATAAATAATGATTATTACACAGGTGAGAATTATGCATTATGTTTAGATTTTAAATCACAAACAGATTTAGATGATGAGGAAAATATTTATTATAAAATAGAAGCAAAAAAAACCAGAAAAAAAATAATAGAAATAATAAATGAAATATTTGAACAGGAAAATTTTGAACAAAGGAATGATTTAAAATGGATTTACGCAACGTATTCAATTTGTTTACTTATATTAGATAAAGATAATAAAAAATATGAAAAACTATTTTTCGCTCAACCTCTTGCAGTTTGGGAAAAAGAAACATATGAATCATCAAAACAACATATTTTAAAATTAAAAAAATAGGAGGATAAAAATTATGGCAAAAACTTACAATGTATTTATCAGTCATTCTTGGGCTTATATTCAAGACTTAAAGAATTTACGGACTTTACTTGAGGAAAGAGGTTATTTCAATGTGGAATTCGAAGAAGCTACACCTGATGAACCTATAGATTCAGAAAACGCAGAATACATAAAAAGAAGGCTAAGGGAAAAAATCAAAAATTCTGATATTGTATTAGGAATTGCAGGTGTATATGCATCATATAGTGAATGGATTGAATGGGAATTGGATACAGCTATAAAAAATGACATCCCAATTATTGGAGTAATTCCTCGAGGACAAGAAAGAATCTCAACAATAGTTAGTTCAAGATCAAAAGAAGATATTAGGTGGAATACTGAAAGTATTGTTTCAGCAATTAAGAGGTGGGCTAATTAAAAGCACGAAAGGCACAACAATGTATAAAAATAATAGCCGGTTCAGTAGTAATTTCGAGGGTTGTAACCCGCTTCAACTTTCTTGTAACTTGAAAGGAATGTGTTACGTAATCGGGCACGATTCATGTCACCAGCCGTTAGATCAGCCCAATTGACATTTGCCATTTTTCAATGGCTATTTGATTTTTTGTATAAGGTGATAATGAAAGCCAACATTTGTTGTTTTCATCAGTATATATATAGTATGTTAAGCATATCAAAAGGAGAAGAAGAATATGAAAAAAGTAATTAAAATTTTTAGAATTATCTTCGTTTTTATAATTCTCTCAATATTATGTACAATTATCATGGAAACCAAACCGCAATTCATTGTATTATGGGCATTAGTTACTGGAGGTTATGTTATATGGGAATTTAAAAGCATATGGGAAAAGAAATAATTTGCATAGGCTTTTCTTACAAGAGGATTTTCTTCAATTCTGATGTTGAATAAAGTCATGGTCATAAATGAACAATGGCAGCTCATAACAATTTTTTTACAATACTCGCTCGAAAAAATCTACTGAATTCAGGTATTTAATTGTTAGATAAGGTTATAAAAACAATGTTTAACTTTATCGTTACCTCAACATCACTTATTCTTCGTAGCATTTAGCGGAGAAGGAGCATCTTCTTCGCAGCAACCACTTTCCCATCCACTTTCAACCGATAAAAATAAACTCCGCTGGAAACAGATTTGCTGGTCTGGTCTGTGCCGTCCCAGGTAATTTGGTGATTTGGTGAATTAGTGATTTGGAGATTTGAAAAAGTTTTAATCTTCTGACCCTTGACGTTATAGATTTCCAACTTTGCGTCTTGAGCGTCCTTTGCGGTTAAATTAAAAGATATTGTTGTCGAGGGATTAAACGGATTAGGGTAATTGGATAAATGGTAATTGGTCACTGGTAATTGGTCATTGGTGACGCTGGTATTTTCCGGCAGCAGTTTGAGGTCGGTGGCATAAAGTGCTACAGTGTATTCCGCCAGCAGGTTTTCCTCGAAATCGTACTTTTTCACACTGAAGTTCTGTCCCCACTCACCACCCAGCACATACAGGTTTTCATTGTTGGCAGCCACCATCGTTCCGCCGGGAGTGAAGGGATTTGAGCCGCCGTAAATGATGGAATAATCCAGTGCATCGTAGGCAAACAGGCTGTAACCGAAGCCGTCTCCCACGTAAACTATATTACCGGGCGTAACTGCGAAATTGCTTGTTACTCCTCCGATTTCGATAATATCAGTAATTTCTTCCGTATCGGGATCGAGCACGCAGATCTTTCCGCTGATGCTGCCCCAGTCTCCCCCGCAACTGATATGGATTTTATCATTGATCACCGCCAGGAACTGAGGATTAACTTCTGTTGGGATCGTATTTGTAACCGCAAATGTCTGCAAATCGATGATCGAAACGGAGCAGTTGGCGTAATAATTGGCATAATCGGTGTTTCCCACGTAGAGTTTGCCATCCAGCACAGCCATCCCAGCCGGGTTGCTTCCCACACTTATCGAACCAATGACTTCGTCGGTTGTTAAATCTATTTTATAGATTTTATTGCTGATTCCGCCACTCACATAGGCGAAATCATCTGCAATGATTATGTTGTAAGGATTGGTGGAAAGCCCGATAAAAATAAGCGCTTCGGTTACTCCAGTCTGCAAATTGATCTTCTGCACGTTGTTGTCACCGGAATTCACCACGTAAGCAAATTCCTGGGTTAGTTCCACCCGGTTCGGCATCGAGCCTAATACGCTGAAAACGTTGTTCACTACTCCGGTTTCAAAATCGATGCGGGAAAGCGTTTCGCTGCCGGAATTTACCACGAAACCGATCGTACTCCATAAACTGAGCGACACTAATAAAACTATAAAAACTAAACTTTTTTTCACTGCTTGTGCTCCTATGTTTTTGCCCCACCCTAACCCTCCCCAGAGGAGAGGGAACTGAAATCATCATCTTTTAATCTCGTTCCCAAATTCCGTTTGGGAACGCAATTTCTCGCGAAATTCCTATTTCGCCTTAACTCATCCTGCTGTCCTTCTCTTCATCGCAACATAGCACTTATGAAAGATAATGCCGATCGTTTGATCAAAGATCAAGCTGATCAAGCTACGTGTGACACATTCACGCTTGAATGTGCTTTCTCGTTCAAGAGTGAACGAGTCACAATTTCCTCCCTCTCCTCGTAGGAGAGGGCTGGGGTGAGGTTTTCACATTTCCCACTTCACACCCACATTCACATCCCAGTTAAAGCCAGGCTGCGGAATGTATTTATACACTTCATAAAGTTTATTAAAAATATTATTGGCATTCGCTCCAACCGTGAACTGCAGACGTTTCCAATAAATCCTATAATTCACACTAGCATTCACCAGATCATAAGCAGGTAATTCTTGAGAATCGGACAACTGATCGAACGTGTAGGTTTGCTCACCGGTACGATTGTAGGAAAGCATTCCAATGTAATTTTCGAACTGGATTTTTGCCTGCAAATTCAGTTTATTACGGGGAGTGTAGATGATATTTTCTCCATAAAGATCAGAACTTTTCGTTTTATTTTTAGCATCGATAACAGAGTACATTCCACTCAAAGTTAGAAATTCTGCCGGTTTCATTTCCGTTTCAAATTCCCAGGTGTTGATCTCTGCTTTGCCGATATTTTGCGGTTTCCATTTGCTGTTATATTCCAAAAACCAGACGATCATATCTTCCGGTTTATCCTGACGGTAAGTTATTTTCAAAAAGTGTTTGTGAAAATCCAATTTACCGAAGAGCTGCCAACTGAGCGATTCTTCCGGTTTCAGATCGGGATTGCCTGTTGCCTGAGTATCACCCTTCCAATAAATGCTGAGAAAAGAAGGATAGGAAAAGGAATTTGCCGCATTCCCACCCAGGATGATGTCGAACAGAGTTTCGTAAGTATATTCCGATGCAATGCGCCAACTGGTGAAATTCCTGAATCGGTTATTGTGATCCCAGCGTGCGGAACCAATTAATGCCAGACGAGAGGGATAGTAATGTTTTTCAAATTTCGTATTACCAAATATGCCATAATTGTCCAAAATCTTTCGGGAAATGGAATTTGCCTCATTCAATTCATCCCGATAGGAAAACGACTCGAATTTATAATCTCCTCCCCAATCAAAATAAAAATCCTGCTGCTGATATTCCGTCATCAATTTAGCGCCGCGAATAATCTGATCAGTTGTGCCTAAATCTCTGTATAACAGTGTGTTATAAGGCGAATCAAGCCGGGTGTTATCGTAGGTGGAAGTCTCAACGGAATAATAAAGATCAGCTTTTAAATTGTAATCGGACATTACTCTGGCAAGTTCCAGGAAATGCCGAAAAGTTTGCCCGGTTTGACGGCTGTTCTTGTAGTAGTCAGGATTTTGGATCGTGCCGGGGAGTTTCTTGAAATAATTCTGGAAGATCAGCTTGTAGTTTGCGTTCACATACTTGTTGGAATGTACTATGTTCAGGTTCAGATCATAGATTTTTTTATCATTGAATTCTCTGGTTGATAGGGAATCCCAGCCTTCATGACCTTTATATTTGAAGTCATTTCGGGAAAAGCTTTTGGAAAAATGCAGGTAACCGCTCCAAAAATTATTCGAACCGGAGAAGAAAACGACGTGTTTATCCAAACCAAACGAACCGAAAGTGTGCTGGTAGGAAGCTGCTAATTTTCCTGTCGTGCGTTTCGTATTGATATTGATGACCGCTCCCAGCGCTCCGCTGCCGCCAGCCGTTCCCATGCTGCCTTTCACGATCTCGATGCTTTGGATGATCTCAGCCGGAATGGAAGCAATGTCGAACGCTTCACCGCTTCTATTGAGCGCAATTCCGTCCAGCATCACCAAAGTGTGACGCGGTTGAAAACCGGGAATAGCAACGTTCTGCGTTTCGCCGTGCAAACCTGTGCCGCTCACGAGAAGATCAGCGCGATCGGAAAGAATCTCCGCTGCATTCCGATAATGCTTTTGCTCATCGACTTTGATAACAACTTTATCCGCAGTTTCAGGAAGTTTGAGAGCGCTGGACTGAGCCGTGACCGAAATTCCTTCGACCTCGATGGAAGCTTTTTTCAGGAAAATCCTGGCGGGAAGTTTCTCAGCAGGCAAAGTCAGATCGGCAAACCCGATTTTGTGGATTTTAATTTGGGAAGATTCTGCAATTCCTTTCAGGAAGAAAACGCCGTATCGATCTGTAACCACAGCTTTTTCAGAGGTTGAGATGACTACGTTTGAAAGTGGTTTGTCATCTTCGGAAACTACTTTTCCGGAAACATCCAGAGCAATAATTCTGGTGAACAGCAGCAGGAATAATATCGTTAAATTTCTACGCATTTTTTTCCTTGATGGTCTTCTTTAGGTTGGTCTGTCTTTCCCGGGTAGATCAAATTCGGTTTTCCCGAAACCGGATTTTTTATAATTTCCAATCTGGCATTATAAACTCTTTCCAGATTTTCCTGGTTGATAATTTCTGCCGGTTTGCCATCGGCTACGACTTTTCCCTTCTTCATCATAACGATGCGCCGGCAATATTCGGAGGAAAGATTGATGTTGTGCGAAACCAAAATAATGAGTTTTCGCTGCTCTTCATTTATCCGGGAAAGCAACTGCATTATCTCCAGTTGATGATTGATGTCGAGATTAGCAAAAGCTTCGTCCATCAGCAGGATTTCGGTTTGCTGCGCCAATGCACGGGCAATGGAAACGCGCCGCCGCTCTCCTCCGCTCAACTGAGAATATAGATTATCCTTCATGCTTGTCAGATCGAGTTGTTCTAATATTTCTGCTACAATATTCCGGTCTTCTGCCGAATATTTCTGCCAATAACCCAGGTAGGGAAAGCGTCCCATTTGCACGATTTCTTCCACGCTGTAATCGAATTGCAGTTGAAAATCCTGCGGGATCAATGAAACCACTTTTGCCAGTTCCGGCTGCGGCCAATTTTTCAGGGATTTTCCGGCAATTTTGATCGTTCCTTCACTTGGCTTTAAGAAACCGATTAATGATTTTAAAAGTGTCGATTTTCCGGCACCGTTGGGTCCCAAAAGTGCGCAGAATTCTCCCGATTCGAAGCTCAAACTAAGATCTTCGATCACCCTTTTTTCCCGGTAGCCCAGGCTGATGTTTTCGAGCTCTACTATTTTCATTACATAAAATTCCCTTAATGTATTCTTCACCTAAAACTTCCGAAGTTTCATACACAATAATCATAAAAGATAAACTTCGGAAGTTTCACGCACAATGATCATAAAAGATAAACTTCGGAAGTTTTTTCACTTATTTCAACTTCCTTCAAATCCTCAGTCCACTTTCATCGGACAGCTCCCTTCGCAGGGAGCGAAATATGAAGATTAATGATTTTCAAAAAAACTATTTGCCAATTCCTACTATTTTCCTATGTTATCTCTCAAGGAGATTTGAAATGCCTATTTCAACGAAAACCGAATATGCCGTACGCGCGCTTTCGGAGCTGGCTGTAAGTTCTGTTGAACGACCGGTTTCCATCACGGAAATCTGCCGGAAACAGAATTTGCCGCGCAAATATGTGGAGCAGCTTTTCCGCAAACTGAAACAAAGTGGTTTAGTGCAAAGCACTCATGGAGCAAGGGGCGGATACTCCTTGAATAAATCCATCGCAAGCATTTCGCTGCAAAACATCATGGAAGCAGTGGATGAAAGTTATGTGAAATCATTTTGTTCCAGCGAAAATCAATCGAGCCACTGCCTCGGCTTGCCCTGCGGTTTTCATGAACTTTGGGATGAGATAAAAGAACATTTGGACGGCTATTTTGATTCTATAAAGTTAGATCAAATTATAGCGAAATTGTAGGAGAAAGCGTGAAAAAATATTATTTCGACAACTGCAAAACGACCCAGCCTGCCCCGGAAGTTATCGAAGCCATGCTACCGTATTTGAAAGATAAATTCATCTTTCCTGCTAATTTTGTTTTAGGCGGAAGTGAAGCAGCTTATGAATTGGAAGGATTCAAAAAAATCATTGCTGATTCTATTGGTGCGAAAGCGGAAGAAATTCATTTCACAGCCAGTGGAACGCTGGCCAACAACATCGCCATCAAAGGATTTCTGAGCGAAAATGCCAAGCATGGAACGCATATCATTCTTTCTGTGATCGATTATCCTGACCTGCTCACCAATGCCGCTTTCTTTGAAAAAAGTGGCTTCGAGATTACTTATCTGCAAACTGATGATCAAGGTTTCATCGATCTGGAGCAACTCAAAGATTCCCTGCGCAGCGATACGATCATGTTCCTGACCACCTTTGTGAATCACACAGTCGGTTCCATCCAGCCTATCAAGAAAATTCGGGAGATCCTCGATTCTGCCGATCACAAGATCGTGATGCATGTGGATGCCGGACAGGCTTACGGTAAACTTCCCATCGATGTAAATGAACTTGGCATCGACCTGATGAGTTTCAGCGCTCATAAAATTCATGGCCCGCAGGGTGTGGGTGCGCTCTTCCAACGAAAAGGCGTGGTTCTGGGATCGGTGATTCATGGCATAAACCGGTTGGATAATCATCAGACCGGAGCCGTGAGCATGGCTAATATTGCCGGCTTTGCCAAAGCAGTGGAATTCACTTTTGCAGATTTTGAAAACAATGTGAATCATTTGAGAGAGCTTTCCAACTACCTGCTGCAAAAGATAGAAAACACAATTCCATACACACTTTTAAACGGACCGCGCGGAGCAGGCAGAGCACCGCACAACGTAAATATTTCGTTCGATTTCATCGAAGGTGAAGCGATCATGCTGATGCTGGATATAGCCGGAATCTCGGTAGCCACCAGCAGCGCCTGCGCTTCCGAAGGTTTGAAGGCAAATTACATCCTGATGGCAATGGGACGCAATCACGAGCAGTCGCACAGCTCAATGAAATTCACTTTAAGCAGATACAACACAAAAGAAGAAATTGATTATACGGTGGAAAAGCTGGCTGAAATCGTGCAGGAACTCAGACGCAGAAGTCCGCTTTATAAAGAGGAGAAATAATGCAATATTCGCAAAAAGTTTTAGACCATTTCATGAAACCACACAATGTGGGAAAGATAGAAAATCCCGATGCAGAAGCTACGGAAGGCAGTCCGGCTTGCGGAGACCAGGTTTCCATTCAAATGAAAGTGAATCCGGAAACGCAGGTCATCGAAGATATCAAATTTCAATCCTACGGCTGTGCTTCCAATATTGCCACCGGTTCTATCATCACCGATATGGCTAAAGGCAAAACCATTATCGAAGCCAAGGAAATTTCCTGGAAGCAAGCTGCCGAAGAACTGGACGGTTTGCCGCCGGTAAAGATCCATTGTTCTGTGCTGGCTGTGGACACGCTTCGGAAAGCGATCAAAGATTACGAAGTGAAGCACAATCTGGCGGAGGTTGAAAAATTCAATAAAGACACCATCGTGGAAGAATTGAAGAAAGTCATTTATCCGCAGGTGGGGGAAGATATTGTCACTTTGAAAATGGTGAAGTATGCCGGATTTGAAGAGGGAGTTGCCGTCATCGATCTGGAAATTCCCAAGTTCGATAAATATCGTGAAAACATAGCAGAAGAAATCCGGGAACATCTGGAGCAATATAAGGAAATCAAAGAAGTCAAGATAACGATGTAGGTTGCCCCACCCCAGCCCTCCCCAAAGGAGAGGGATCTGAAATCATCACTTTTCCCTTCTTCATTGAAGAATTCTCGTTCCCAAGTTTGTCTTGGGAATGCAATTTCTCACGAAACTTCTGTTTCGCAATAACTCATCCTGCTGTCCTTCTCTTCTTCGTAATCTCGAAAAGAAGGAACATAAGATGCCGCAAGAAGATCGTTTTCTCGTTCCCAAATTCTATTTGGGAATGAACTTTTCCTGCGAAACTCCTGTTTCGAACTCATCCTGCTGTCCTTCTCTTCATCGCAAGCTCGGAAAGAAGGAACATAAGATGCCGCAAGAAGATCATTATCTCGTTATCTCGTTATCTCGTTCCCAAATTCTATTTGGGAATGAACTTTTCTTGCGAAACTCCTGTTTCGCCTGCTTGATCAAGATGATCGAGTTACTTTATCTCATCCATTTCTATGCAAATTTAAAGAACAATATTTTTACCCACCACGGAGTGTTGGGCTACTAAATACTTATCACATTCCTGAACATCATTTTTCTTTCTCGTTCCCAAATTCTATTTGGGAATGAACTTTTCCTGCGAAACTCCTGTTTCGACTGCTCGTTCGAGGCAAACGAGTTACTTTTTTGCCATAATGAATATAAAGAACGGACAACCGATAAAGGCTGTGATCACGCCTACCGGTAATTCGATGGGAGCGATATGTTTGGCGATCAGATCGCAGACGATGAGCAGGAAAGCTCCTGCAAAAGCAGAAACAATCATCACAAAACGTTTATTGCCTTTAGCCAGCATCCGCACAATATGCGGCACAACCAAGCCAACAAATCCGATAATCCCGGCATAAGCCACCGTCACACCCGTGAGCAGCGAACTGATAACAAAGATTTTCCGGCGCAGTTTTTTCACATCGATTCCCAGGCTGGTGGCAACCAGATCTCCCGTTGTAAGAATGGAAAGTCTGTGGGAAAGCAGAAAAAGATAGATCATCAGTAAAATGGAAATTGCGAAAATGATCAAGAAATAATTCCATTCAGTATTACTGAAAATTCTTCCCAGGTTTCCCATCAGGATGTTGATGATATTGCCGATTTCCTGCATGTTCAGATACATTAGCAATGAAATCGCAGCCGAGAAGAACATTCCAACAATGATACCGGAAAGCAATAATTTCGTGCGGTTGAAAACTCCGCCGAGATGTGCCAGATTCCAGACGATGAACATGGTGATGAGCGCTCCGGCAAAGCCAAAAACCGGCATCAGAAAAAAGAAACCCGTGATTGCTGCCAAAATGCTGCCGAAAGCCGCTCCCGATGATATGCCCAAAATGTAGGGTTCTGCCAGCGGATTATCCAGCATCACCTGAAATGTATGTCCCACTCCAGCCAGGATGAAACCGGTGAGAAACGTGAGAAGCAAGCGTGGAAGGCGGACGGAAGTGATGATATGATTTCCCGGATCACCGATTTTCAGATAGAAAAAGATCAGTCCGGTAAAAGCTGCTGCGAAAAGAATTATCAACCAGCTATTTCGCTTCATGGAAAACCTTCTGCAATTCCTTGATACCCAGAATGATGCGAGGAGAAGCTCTCAAAATAAGATCGGGATCAACTTCATCGATGGAGTAAATTCTGTCATTTTGCACAGCCGAGATCACTTCCCAGCCTTTGCGGTTTTTCACATCGTCAGCCGATATTCCCGGATAAGTGAGAATGATAATTTCGGGATTTGCTTTGATCACCAGTTCCGGATCGATGCGGCAGTAATCACGCGGCAGCTGTTCAAAAATATTTTTCCCGCCCGCCAGAGCTACAAGCTGTCCCACAAAAGAACTGTCGCTGGCGCTCATGATGGGATCGCCGTAGATCTCCATAAATACCCTTGGTTTGTATGAGTAATTTTGAATATTTTGCAATTCGGATTTCAGGCTGTCCACCACGAAAATACTACGTTTTTCGCAATCTATGATCTTCCCGATTTTCAAAATCGAATCGAGCATTTCCTCAACTGATTTGGAGTGGATTCTTTCTGCATGGTAATCCAATTTGTTCAATTCTGCTGCCAGAGAATTCTGTTCCAGTCCTGCTGTGAAAACTACAGTCGGATTAAGTTCTATGATCTTTTCAAAATTTACTTTTCCGAAATTTCCGACGATTTCCTTTTGCTGCAGATATTCCGGGAAATTGCATTCAGCAGTGATGCCGACGATATTTTCCGCACCTTCCAATAGACAGACGATTTCGGCAATTTCCGGTGAAGTGATCACATAACGTTTTTCTGAGGCTTTCTGATTCGATGAAACACATCCAACCAGCAAAACCAGAACCGAAACAATTGCAGCTAATTTCCAAGACATAAAAAAAATCCTTTTATCTTTCAAGCAGCATAACGGCTTGAGAAATAAAAGGATACCAACACTCGGCTCAACGATCATCATAGACTCCGGAAAATCGCATAAACAAAGCGCTGATGGCAGGTTTCCTGGCTTGCAGATCGAATATTGTTTCAGCCTTCCCGTCTAGCAACTATTTAAAAAAATTGTAATTCAATCAAACAAATAGGTGCTGGACAGTGACTCAAACTCGATTTTTTAACAACGAACAAACACTAACAACTCATGCTCCCCTTTGCAAGGGGAGAAGTCCGACAACTGGTGGACAGGGGGAAAAAAAAAATCAATAACAATTCTGATTTTAATAAAATAACCCCCTTAAATTCCCCCTTCCAAAGGGGGACAAACAACATTTAACTAAAGCGAAGTATTAATATTGTTCGCTGCAAAAAAAATTCTGCTTACAGTGGCGGAGACCGCTCCCGAATTTAACGGGATTCCCTTTTTATGTTGTGTAAAAAACTCTGACATATCTGATCTCAAATCCAATTATGTTAAATGTAAACCAATATAAACAAGTAATCATTTTTTTACACAATTTATTTACTCTCGCACCATCAAGCTACACTCTATGCGTTTTATTTATTTTCGACCGGTTTTAATGTCAAGCAGTCATTCCGATCTAAGCTTCTCTTTTTTTTCTTTCAGATGAAATTGAATAATGTTTTTTAAGGTGAATAATTCCTTTATTGGAACAGAGCGGACGTTTTTCACACCGGTCTCGTCTCCCAAAAGGAGAACAAAGTAGCCTAATTCACCCAGAAGTTTAGCTAAACCGGGCTTGGTGGTAATGAAAAGATCGCCGGTAGCAGCAAGGCTAAACAACTCGTACAAATTGTGAACCGGCTTATCTTCGATGTTGATCATTTCCTTGGAGACGAAAGTCTTATCAGTCAAATAGACATTGGCGGAAAAATTCTGTTTGAATGATTTCACATAGCTTTCCATCATTCTGGCAGAAAACAGCTTAGCGCAATCGAATACGAAATTAGGAAATCTATTTTGGATAAATTTTTGCTTTATGATCTCCTGTTCTGCCGGTGAAAGTTCGATTGTCAGTTCTTTCTTCTGCAAAGAGATGTTGTAAAATTTAGCAAAATTTGCGAGCAATTCTTTGGCATCTTTTGGTTCGGGAAGAAACTGCATATTTGCCAGGTTATTGATGTCGGCGATAGTCGAATTGCTGCTGCGGTTCAAATAACGCTGCACATCCTTCGAGGCTGAAAAGTTCAAGATCACGCTTTCCTGGAACAAGGGTTGGCTCGGTTCAAAAATCCGAAACTGGATTTTTCCAGCGTTCTGTAGTTTTTTATAAAATGCAAAATTATATGTAGAAGAAAAAATCACAATATTAGCAAAAAGTTCATCCCAGCCGGCCAGGTTGGAAATGATTTCAAAATCCTGATAATAATCATCCGGCAGGAAAGCAACACAATATTCTTTTTTTTGCATAACGCGTGAAAAATTATGCGGTTGAGACTGAGCTTTTTTGCCAAAAATATTTTTTATGATACTCATTTGTTTTTCCGATTTCCCTTTGCTGTTTTTTTTACTGCAACGGCAGGGCAATAAATACTGTTGTTCCCTCGGTTTCTTTGCTGTTTATCCAAATTTTACCATTATGCAGTTCAGTGATCCGCTGGGCAATAGACAAGCCCAGACCCAGTCCGCTCGACTTGAATTCGATGAATCCCGATTTGTGGGAAATGATGTCTCCCAATCCGTAAAATTTCTGAAAAACTCTGATTAATTCGTTTTCCGGAATACCGATCCCGTTATCCTGAATATAGATCACAATGCTTTCTTTACCGTTTATTTCTTCCTGCTGAAAAGTGGAACGGCGAGCGCCGATGATGATCGTGCCAAAATCCTTGGTGAAGCGGATAGCATTGATAGTCAAGTGATAGATCAGCAATTGCATTGCTTCGACATTAAGCATTATATCAGGCAGGTTGTCCTCAATTTCCAGGCGAAACTGCATATGCCTGCTGGCAGAAATTCTTTCCATTTCCTCCAGCGAAGCGGAAAGAATTGGTTCCAGATCGACCTTGCTTTTGCTCAATTCTCCGGAAATAAGATATTTGTTATAATGAATCAGATCATTAACAACATTGCGGATTTTGCTCACACTTTCATTCATGTTGTTCAAATATTCCGTATCCGTTTTGCTGTGTTTATTTTGTTGTATTTTACTCAAATATCCTTGAAGACCGGTCAAGGGTGTATTCAATTCATGAGAAGCAATATTGATAAAATCCTTTTTTATATTATCCAGGGAACTTATTTCCTGGTTTTTAAACATCAGGTTTTCATATTGAATGGCATTATTCAAGGCAACCGAGATTTGAGTTAAAAGCAGTCGCATGAATTCCGGATTCACACTCATTTTACCCTTGTCTGAATTGTAGCTGTCCAGATAAAGATAGCCGTAAATATCTCCATTTACCATTATCGGCGCACAATAAACCGAAAAAGATGTACCTGTGTGATCAAGATAACTGTCGAACAATTTATCATCCCGCACATTATCTACAAAAATGGGTTGTTTTAGCTGCTGAACTTCGCTGAGAATAGTCTTGCTGACGTAAGAATAATTTTTTAGAAGCTGTTTGGAATCGTCGAGAGCAACCTTGTAAACATAGTTTTCAAATTTATCCTTTTTGATCAGGAAACCACGGTTGCCTTCTGTGAAATCCAGGGCAAAAGTAACTACTTCCTGCTCCAATCTGTTCACGTTCAGGATCGAGAAGAAGCTGCGGGTGATTTCCACCAGCTTGCTCATCAATTCCATATCTCTATTTAGGGCGGCAAATTCTTTGATTCGCACCAAAATCGAAGTTAGATGTAAACGCAGAATTTTCAGTATCTGAATTTCTTCGGTCTGGAAGGGAATTTCACCGCTGTCCGTCATCACGATGCAGCCTACTTCCGCAGATTTGATGCGTAGTGGAATGAAGAGAACATGATTATGATCTATCTTTCTCTGCTGCATCACGTTTTGTTTCAGGCTGCTGATAATATATTTCAGATATCGTTTGGAAAAGAGTTTTTCCAGATCGAAATTAATATTTAAAAATGGAGTATGCTGCTTTTCGATCTCATCTTTTAGAATGATGGCGAAATAACTCGGTGAGAAAAGTTTTTGGATGGTTTTTTCAATGAGATATTTCATGCGATCCAGTTCGCGTAATTTCAGGATATCATAGAGTTCTTCCTGCCATTTATCGCTGTCCAGATGTACCCGTGGCACGATCTTCACGGTTTCCAGTTCTTGAAAATTTTTCAAGTAGTACTTTTTCTTCTTCAGAAAAGACGCTTTGTCAAAATCCGGGAGACCTTCTACAGCTTCGATAATCTTGGTTTTATAAATTTTGAAATACTTTTCAGCTTTTTTTTCGTAGTTCAAATGTGAGTAGATTTGAACCATCAGTTCATAAATCTCGATTTCCAATAAGAAAAGATGATTGAGTTGAGCATAGCTGATCAATTCAAATAATCTTCTCAGGATCGGACGTAAGCTGATGCTTTCATCCAGAAGCTGCACTTTCAGTTTATTAAGATCGAGAACTGTTTCCCAGTAACGAAAATTATGCCTTTCACAAAGGGTTTCAGCTTTCTTACAAAGATCGTAGGCATTCACATAATCCTGAAATCCTAAATAACACTGGATCATGCGGATATAGTTTATCGTGAGTGCATAATCACTTTTATTCAGTCTGGAATACTGAAATGCCAGATCAATATTTTCCATCGCTTTTTGAAATTCATTTTTATTCAGGTAAACATAGCCGTACATCTGATGATAAAATTCATGTTCTTTATATTCGAGGAAAATATTTTCATACTTGGAGAGCATACTTTCGATCTTAGCGAAATCACCAATTTCATATAGATAATAGAAATAGGTTTTCGTTAAAGGTGTAATTTTATAAAGATTTTCATTCAGGCAGCTTGGAACATATTTCTTCAAGAAATCCAAATAATAAGCAAAATTATTGATCTTGCTTTTAGCGATTGCCTGGTTGTTGATAATAGATTCATAAAATGGTTTATTTTCTAATTGTTCAGATAGTTTCACAGCGTCGTTCAGATATTTTTCCGCCATGTTGAAATGTCCGAGTTTAATGAAGGCTTCAGCATGATTTAAAAACCCTTGAACTTTTACCTGTTTATTCTCAATTTCGGAGCTAACGTCCAGAGCCTTGCGGAAATATTCGAAAGCCCGGGTTGTATCTCCTTTGGTCAATGCTACATCTCCGATGTTGTTGTATATAGTTCCAAGTTTACATTTGTAATTCACTTTTTCCCAGATCTTACGCGCAATTTCAAAATTCTTTTCAGCTTCATCCAGCATTTTCTTGTTATGATAAAGCAAACCCAGAATATTATGAAGATTTCCCAGTTTAATGAAATAGTTTGGACTATTATCCGATTTGATGGTCGGCAGAAAATCTTCTGCAAGCTGAATGCCTTCATCCTGAGCACCGCTGAATCCCAGATAAAGACTTTTGTAAGTAATAAATTCAATCTGAAGTTCACCTGAAAGGCTTAATTTACTCGCTTCATCTAAAACTTTTTTCATTTTTTCCAGTTTATTTTGCTGGAAGTAAATGTATGATAACTTCAATAAGACTAAGATTCTATTATAACCTGAAATAGCAATTTTCAAACCTTGTTCAAAACGCAATTGCGCCAGGTGATATTTTTCTGAAACCTGGAAAAATGTGCCTATGATCAGGTATTTTTCGGTGATCTCCGGCATTTTCAGAATGCTTTTTCGTAATGATTCAGGAACCTGCGAGATCGTGGTCCATTCTGATTTCTCTAATAATAGTTTTAAATCTTTTCGTAATTCTACTTCCTTGATCTCTATTTTGTTAGAAAGATCGAGATCGACTACTTTGCAGATGTTTTCGAAAGCTCTATTATGTTCACCTTTTTCGGAATTTAGTTTTTCCACCAACAAGTAGTATTTCCGGACGGCGTTAAAATCGCCAATACTTTCAGCATGTTTGATGATCCCATAGGCAATCGGGGTCATTGTTATGGCGATATTATCGAAAAAATTGATCAACTTGCGCGAAACATTATCCTTGATTTTTTTTGTACTTTCGCTCACGAAATGCTCTGTGACTTCTCTGAATGTGATAAAATAAAACTCGTCAACTTTGCGTAGAAGTTCATTATTTAAGCCTTCCAATAAAAAGAAGAAAAGTTCTTTATCATCGATATTCAGAATATATTTGATGATATCATTTGCCAGCGGCGTGTGAATAGTGGAGAGTGTTACGAAATAATCATAACTCTTCTTTGATAGATGATTTATGCGATATTCAATATCCTGCTGAAGATCTTCAGGAAGTTTATATTTGCTGAAATTGAGATTAAACTTGAAATTATTGGCTACCCAGATATTCCTTTTATGGATCAAGTCAATCAGGATTTTTTCTATGAATAGAGGATTACCCATGGACCGTTCCCAGATTTCACTGATAAAATTTTCCGGGGGATTTAAACGGAGCAGCCTGTTCACATAGGTGCGGGTCTGTTCCAAGTCCAACGGTTCGATCTTGACTCTGACAGAATGAACCAAACCTTCCAATTTGCGGGGATCATTTGTGCTGAGGATGATCATGATTCTACACCTGGCGACCTCCCGGGCTATAAAGTTCACAAAATCAAAGACTTCCTGAGTGAGATGTTCGACCGATCTTATAATATAGATCAACGGTTTAATTTCGGAGAGATGGGTAATGAAATTGAGAGCTGTTTTAAAATCAATTTCCAGATCTTTTTTATTTTGGACGATCAGAGCCGCAGTTTCTTCAGATTTATACAGATATTCTCTCAATTTATTGGAAATATGGGTGAGGTCGGAAGTCAGGTCTTTGTTGCTTTCGGCAGCTTCATAGAATTCTTTGATCAAAGCAAAGAAAGGATCTTTATGGATCTCGCTGCAATCATAATCAAAAATGAAATAGCGATCAGTTAACAGATTATATCTGAAAAGAGTAAGAACGTTGTTTTTCCCCAGTCCTTTTCCTGCCGAAAGCGAGATGATCTTTCCGTTGCCATTTTCCATGATAGGAACATAGTCCAGAAGTCTGTGAGCATAATCTTCACGTACAATATAATCGCTGAACTGGATCGTATTTACAATAGACCAACGCCTGGAGAAAGGAAATTTATTCAACTGGATAGAATTGATATGAGAAATTATGCTTTCCACATTTTTGAATCTGCTATCCGGATCTTTTTCCAGAAGTTTCAGGATCAACTGTTCTAATCCTTCCGGAATATCAGGATTCAGTTCTCTGGGAAATTTTGGAAAAATATTGTACTGATCTCCAGCCATTACGGCAGAGATCTGCTCTACAGTATAAGGTACGGTTCCAGTTGTGATTTTATACAATATCGCACCGAGTGAATAAAAATCGCTCTGAGCTACAGCTCCTTTTCCCAGATACACTTCAGGAGCAATATAAGGCAGCACTTTGCCAACTTTTTGGCTTTTCCGTTCCACATCGATCTTGGTGAAACCGTAATCCATGACTTTTACAACTGGTTTATTATTTTCAATGCGGTACACAACGTTATCCGGTTTCAGGCCATGATGGATGATATTCTGGCTGTGAAGAGCGCTGAGAGCATAACAGATCTGTACGGTGATATTATAAAGCAGATCCAGGCTTGATTTGGTGAAGCTGAAGGAACTCAGTGTTTTGCCTTCAAAATATTCGCTCAGATAATAAATATGTTTTCCGAAATTACCAAAATTGGAAACGTGGATTAAGTTGGGATGTTCCAGTTTGGTGATATGGTGCATGTTTTCAGCTGAAAATTTTTCATAAAGACTTTTCGCATCCAGCATCTGAAAAAGCTTGAGTGCATAAATTTCACCCGTGCGCAGGTCTTGAACCTGGTAAACAGTTGCCCAAAAACCGGAACCGAGTTTACGTAAAACATTGTATCTGGTATCAATTATCATCTTTCGCTCCTAAAAAAAGGGAGTTCACTATCACTTTTCTCTCCCATTTTCATCAAAAACCGATTAAATATGACGACTTTTCTGTGTCAAGAAAGTGATGGAAGGTTATAAAAATAAATCTCAGCAACACAGTAGGTTGTATTGCTGAGATAATTATCTTAAATTGTTTTTTTACTAACCCAGTTTGCTGACGATCTTATCGACAATGCTCAGAAATTCTTTGGACGAAACGGATTCTTTGTCTTTTGCTAATACAGAATAGCCTTTATCACCGGATTTCACGATATTCACATCGATCGGAATTTTTCCCAGGATATCCAGGTTAAAATCCATGGCAGCTTTCTGCACGCCCAGACCGGTGAAAATATCGATTTTTTCGTTGCAATGCGGACAGACGAAAGTGCTCATATTTTCGATGATTCCCAAAACCGGAACGTTCATTTTCTGAGAAAATTTTATCGTTTTTCTGGCATCCAATAAAGATAAATCCTGGGGAGTGGAAACGATCAAAGAGCCATCAACTTTTTTGAGTGTTTGCACCACACTAAGCGGTTCATCGCCGGTTCCGGGAGGCGAATCGATGATCAAATAATCCAGTTCCGGCCATTGAATATCCTGCAAAAACTGCTTGATCGCACCGGTTTTAAGTGGTCCGCGCCAGATGATCGGCTCATCCGGATTTTCTATCAATGTTGCGATTGTAAGAGCGCATAAGTTCTCTGTTACCTGTATCGGTGCCGGTAATTCTCCTTCCTTAGTTAATTTCAGTCTTCTGCCTTCGATTCCCAGCATTTTGGCAATCGAAGGACCATGGATATCTACATCCAGGATTCCTACTTTCTTTCCTAAAGCAGCCAGGCCATAAGCAACGTTTACAGATACTGTACTTTTACCAACGCCGCCTTTGCCGCTGATCACAATTATTTTATGTTTGATCCTGTCGAGATTACCCTGTAAGCGCTTTGCAGCCGCATCCAATTTAATTTCATCAACTTCCATTTTTCCTCCAAAATATCATTTTTTCTCTATACGTTATTTTTTATTTCACCGATCGCAAATATTTTTATCGCCTTGAAAGTGTCTATGATAAATGGGGAAAGTTCCTAAATTTTCTTCAAAAACAAGTTTTGAAAAAAGACCACTCTTCGATTGGGAGTAATTTCTTTCAAATCCTGAAAGGATTAAAGGTTAATAACCATAGATGGAATCTTTGGAAAATAGATCCTGTGAACATTGTAACCCGACTACTCGTGAGCCTGCTTGTTCCCAAATTCCGATTTGGGAACACAATTGAAAGAAATTTTATTTCGATAAAAGTAAAACTTTTCAAAAAATTGCCTTCCCAAATGTCCCGAAGGCTTTCGGGAGGAATGAGGAGTTTCTGTAAAATTATTAAATTTCACAACAACTTGTTGGTAAGTTTGGAAGCGTAAGTTCTTAAATTACATCCCTTTCCGAAGCTTTCCCGCTAAGGAAATCTGCTTGCTAAGATTCGGAAAGAAAAACCATCACCAAGATGTAACATTGTGGTAGAAACCATGAAATTGCTAAAAACAAAGAAAAATTGAGAAAAGCAATTTCAAGGTCAACCTCCGAGAAATTCATTGACGGATAATTCCTGCTCAATATCAGAAACACAAAAAATTTTGGGAGAATCGTTTATGAAAGCAATCATTCTGGCAGCGGGGATGGGCAACCGGCTGCTCAAGGTTTCCGGTGGAATGCCGAAAAGCATGATCAAGATCGGAGCGCAATCGATCATGCATCATCAAATCGAGAGTTGCAGACAGGTTGGGATCAAAGATTTTGTGATTGTACTGGGTTATAAGAAAGAGGAGCTGAAAGCACACATCCTGGAGAAACTTAATTCTGAAAATGTAACTTTCATTGAAAATCCCATTTATGATAAAACTAACACCTTGCATTCTTTGTATTTAGCGCGGGGACAGTTCGAGGATGATTTTATTTATTTCAATGCCGATGTGCTGTTTCAAAGTGAGCTCCTGCAGAAGATCTCGGGTGAATCGAAATATTCTCAACTGCTTTTGGAAACCAAATCCTGCGCTGAAGAAGAAGTGAAAATGATCATCGATAATGATAGGCGGATTTTGAAGATCAGTAAAAAATTACCGATCCCCAAATGTGCCGGAGAGTTTATCGGCATCGGGAAATTCAAGAAAGATATTCTGCCGAAATTTGCCGAATATCTACAATTCGGCGTAGATAATGGACAATCTAACAACTACTTCGAATATGCTGTCGATCTGCTGGCCAAAGATGTTATTTTACAGGCAGTTCCTACGGATGGAATTCCCTGTATCGAAATAGATTTTCCCGAAGATCTGGAACGTGCTCGAAAAATGTTCGAATTGTAACAAAAGATGGCTCTTAAAATCCTGCTGGTTGGTATCAACGCTCGTTTCACCCATTCCAACCTGGCAATTCGGTATCTGCGAAATGCGATTCAAGATTTCCAAGACGAAGTCGAAATCGTCGAGTTTTCCATCAACCAGCATTTCCCCGATATCTTGCAGGATATTTATTTTCGCAAACCTGATATACTCGGTTTTTCAGTTTACATCTGGAATTCCAGCCTGATCAAACAACTTCTGCCTGAAATCAAGAAAGTTCTGCCAAACTGCCTACTGGTTCTGGGCGGACCGGAAGTAAGTTATAATTCGGAAGAATGGTTAAATCATTTTCCAGTCATCGACCATATTATCATCGGTCCTGGGGAAGCTGGTTTTCGTTTTCTGGTGGAAAAAGGTTTTGCCTGGAAAGATCAGATCATTGCAAAACAAAATCCGCCTTTTTCGGAAATTCCATTTCCATATTTAGAAACTGATTTTCCAGAGCTCGAGTATAAATACATTTATTATGAAAGCAGCCGTGGATGCAGCTTTCGATGCAGTTATTGTCTTTCTTCCAGGAATGATCAGAAGCTGGAATTTCGCAGCATCGGGCAGGTGAAAACCGAGTTGGATTGGCTGTTGAAAAGAAATCCGAAAATCATCAAATTTGTCGATCGAACCTTCAATATCAGACCAGATTTTGCCCGTGAAATTTGGGCATTTCTGAATGAGAAGAAAACAAATGTGAAATTTCATTTCGAAATCCATCCCGAACTTCTAACTGAAGTAGATTTTAAAATTCTGAAAAATTGCCCGGAGGAGCGCTTTCAATTTGAGATCGGCATTCAATCTACCAATCCGGCAACGCTGTATGAAATCCATCGTTCGCAGAATTGGGGAAAGGTAAAAGCAAACATTACTCAACTGAAAGAACTCGGCAATATCCATCTTCACGTTGATCTGATCGCAGGCTTGCCTTTGGAAGATAAAAATAGCTTGATCAACTCATTTAACGATATCATCTCATTACAGGCAGATCATTTCCAGGTGGGTTTTCTCAAAGTGCTGCCCGGCACGGAAATGCAGGAAAATGCAGCTGAATACGGATTGGTTTTTCAGCAAAATCCACCGTATCAAATCTTGAAAAATAAATGGCTTTCATTTGAAGGTCTGGTTGAATTTTCGCAGGTGGAAAAGCTGGTAAATTCTATCTATAATTCCGAGAATTTTCCAAAGACTTTTTTAAATCTGGTTAAGAAATTTGAGTCATCATATTTGATGTTTTCCAAATTATTTAGTTTTGCAGAGCAGCAGAATTTCGATTTGAACCAACGAGATTGGCAGAATGTTGCCAGATTGTTGTGGGATTTTGCAAAGGTGGAATTTTCCGAAATGAAGAATATATTTTTAGACTGCTTGCGCTGGGATTGGTGTCAAATCGCTGCTGGTCATCATTATCCGGATTTTCTTGATTCGGCAGAAACTAAAGATTGGAAAGAGATTGGTTTGAATTCTTTACGAAATCAGAAAGATGATATTCAAAGAAGATTAAATCTTATTCTGCAATCATCTCAAATAAACCGAGCCATATTCTTCCGACCTATCTCAAAAGAATTTAGATTAGAGATGGATTTAACAGATTCGATTTATGCTTTTGTGCCGGTGGGGAAGAGAAAAGTGAGAATCGCATTATGAAACCAGGCATAAAAAAATACACTGAAAAAGCTGAGTTTTACACTGAAGAAAAATGTTTTGTAAATGAGTTATCCAATACTTCCGATGATGAAGATGTATCAATTGCCAAAATCAGAGTTTTGCCGGGAGTAACAACAAACTGGCACCGCTTGAAAGATACAACCGAACGGTATGTGATATTGGCAGGCAGCGGAATTGTGGAAATTAGTGATCTTCCCGGACAAGCTGTTTGCCAGGGAGATGTAGTTGTAATTCCGCCGATGTTCAGACAACGAATTACCAATATCGGCAAGACCGACCTGATTTTTCTGGCCGTTTGCACGCCAAGATTTACTGCTGATTTGTACGAGGATTTGGAAGAAAGGAATTTTTAATTTTTAAATTGTTTCCTCAAAATAGCTTTGCACAAGCTGCCATTCCAAAGCTGCCATTTTCCGCTGTGTTTCAGTGACTTCAGGTTGATTCTATAAAAATAACTTGCCTTATAAATAAGTACTTTAGATTTAAGTGTAAAAAAAAAATATCGGAGGATAAAGATATGAGAATACACAATTTTAACGCTGGTCCGGCAGTTCTACCGGAAGAAGTTTTATTGGAAGTTCAAAAGAATCTGTTTGATTACAAAGGAGCCGGACTTTCCGTGATGGAAATGAGTCACCGTTCGGCAGAATACGAAAAGATCATCACGGATGCCAGGTCTGCTCTGCTGCGCATCATGGGCTTGGGAGACGATTATGTGGCTCTCTTTCTGCAGGGTGGAGCCAGTACGCAGTTTTTGATGATCCCGCTGAATTTCTGTCCCGATGATAAAGTGGCAAACTATATCGATACCGGTACCTGGGCTACAAAAGCATGGAAAGAAGCAAAAAAGATCGGCAAGAAATATCACATCGCTGCTACTTCGGAAGATAAGGCATTCACCTATATTCCCAAAACCTGGCAGCTTTCCGAAAATCCTGCTTACCTGCACATCACAACCAACAACACCATCCGAGGCACCGAATGGAAGATCAATCCGGACGTTCCGGCCGGAGTTCCGCTTATTGCTGATATGTCTTCCAACTTTCTCAGCCGTCCCTTGGATTTTAACAAATATGATCTGATCTACGGTGGCGCTCAAAAAAATATCGGGCCTGCCGGAGCAACTTTTGTGGTTATCAAAAAAAGCCTGATGGAAAGGCAAAATCCCGGCATGCCATCCATGCTGGATTATAAAATCCAGATTGAAAATGATTCAATGTTCAATACACCACCTGCTTTCGCGATTTACGTGATCGGCGAAGTGCTGAAATGGATCGAAGAAAAAGGCGGTCTGGAAGCTCGTGAAGAATACAATCGTCAAAAAGCCAGGATCATTTATGATATTTTAGACAGCTCCGATTTCTATCGTGGAACTGTTGTGCCGGAAGACCGTTCCTGGATGAACGTTCCTTTCCGTCTTCCCAGTGAAGAACTGGAAAAGAAATTCATCTCCGAAACCAAAGCCAAAGGAATGATCGGATTGAAAGGACACAGAAGTGTAGGCGGCTGCCGCGCTTCCATCTATAATTCCCTTCCCCTGAGATCTGTGGAAGCTCTTACTCAATTCATGCATGAATTTGCCAAGGCTAATAAATAATTCTCAATTAAAAAATAAAAGGCGGCTGCGGTCGCCTTTTTTAAATAATTAGATTTGTAGGAACTTTTGGATAGCAGATAATATGAATATCCTGGATTTCAGCGAACTGACGCGGCAAAGATATATTGTTGTACTGGCATTTTTCACTGCCTGCGCCGTAACGGTTTACATTCTGGAAAGCTTCATTCCCAAGCCTCTGCCTTTCATGAAGCTGGGACTTTCCAACGTGGTGGTGTTGGTTCTGTTGATGGCAGGAAATCTGCGGTCTGCTTTCCTGGTAGCTCTGGCGAAAACCTTAATCGGCGGTATGTTCACGGGAACGCTGATCAGTCCTACTACTTTGCTTTCCGGCGGTGGAACGATTCTGTCATTTTTCATCATGATCCTGCTGCTAAAACTTCCCTTGAATTTCAGCATTCCGGGCATCAGTATTGCCGGTGCTGTTTCTCATAATTTTGCTCAAATTAGTTTGGTCAGGCTCTTCCTGATAAAAGAAAATTCATTATTTTATTTGACTCCGCTGCTCATCTTGATGGGAATAGTAACCGGTATTATTACCGGATATTTAGCTAAGCTCTTTTTGGATAAAATGGATTTTAGCTTGAAGATGGAATAGATAGTTTGGGAGTATAATTTTGGAATTGAAAGTACCGAAAGCTTATGTAAAAAAAATTAAAAAAAGACCAAAGAAAAAAAGAAAACAAGAGGATAATCTGACCGGCAGAATTCTCTTCGTTTTCGTGGCACTGATAATTTTCTTTCTGGGCTTGGGTTTTGGACTGTTCTACTATTACAGCAGCGAACTTCCACCCCTTTCGGAGCTCACCCGGTATGAAATGAAAGTCGGCTCCGAAGTTTATGATCGGAACGATAATCTGATCCATACTTTTTCTTTTGAAATGCGGAAACTTACCAATTTGAATGAGTTGCCGAAATATCTGACGGAAGGCATTGTCGCGGTGGAAGACCAGAATTTCTATCATCATTGGGGAATGGATCTGCCGCGTTTTGTGAAGGCAATTTCCATCAATATCAAACGGCATGATTTTTCTCAGGGAGCCAGCACTATCACGCAGCAGGTTGCCAGGAATATGTTCCTCTCCCTGGATAAAACAATTCCCCGCAAGGTCAAGGAACTGCTGCTGGCTATCCGCATTGAAAAGCATTTTTCCAAAGAAGAAATTTTAGAATTATATTTGAATAAATCTCCTTTTGGCCCGGGTTTATACGGTATCGAAGTGGCTTCCCAAAAATATTTTGGCAAGGACGCAAAAGACCTGACGATTGCCGAAGCAGCACTCATCATCGGCATGCCTCAGCTTCCCAGCGCCTATTATCCCTTCAATTATCCCGAACGCTCTCTCTGGCGGCGCAACCTAGTTCTGTCACGCATGCTGGCGGAAGGTGTTATTTCCAACCAGGAATTCGTCGAAGCAAGATCATCAAATATCGAACTTACCAATGTCAAAGGCAACCAGAATGCAGATGACTATTTCATCGAATACATCCGTCTGCTTCTGGAAAAAAAATATGGTACAACCAAACTTTTCACTGGCGGCTTGAAGATTTATACAACACTCGACACGGAATTGCAAGCTTATGCAGATACTGTTTTGAATGCCTGTTTGACGAGTTTCGAAAATAAGAATAATTATGAATTCAAATATGCCGATTTCCCGATCGATACGATCAATATCGTCACACCGTATGTGCAGGGAGGAGTTTTTTCAGTTGAACCGGAGACCGGCTTCGTGCGAGTTATGATCGGTGGCAGGAACTTTAATCACAGTAAATTGAATCGCATTATGCAGTCCAAACGGCAGCCCGGTTCTTCCTTCAAACCGATCATGTACACGGCAGCTCTGGTGCATGGCTACACGCCAGCCACCATAATCCAGGATGAACCGATTTCCTTCATTCAAAGTGATACACTTTTCTGGAGCATCAAGAATTATTCCAGGCTGAATTTCGATTATACCCGCTTGCGGGAAGGTTTGAAGTATTCACGAAATATTTTTGCCGCAAAACTTATTTATGATCTCAGTCCATACCGGGTGGTAGATTATGCCAAACGTTTTGGATTAACTACTCCTGTTTATCCGTATTACGCAATTTGCGTAGGTGCGATGGAAGTGATTCCTTATGAATTGATCACAGCTTATACGACATTTCCCAATAATGGGGAACGCGTCAAACCGATCTTTATTCGACGCGTGGAAGATAACCAGGGCAAAATCCTGGAATCCAATGAACCGGAAAAAATCCGGGTTGTGAATGAACAGGTTGCCTACTTGATGGCGAACTTAATGCAGTCGGTTGTGAATGAAGGAACCGGTGTGGGCATTCGCTGGCAGCCAGGTTATGGTGAACTGGAATCCGTAACCTATAAATGGAATGCCGCCGGAAAAACAGGAACTACCGATGATTTTCGCGATGCCTGGTTTATTGGTTATAATCGTAAACTCGTCACCGGCATCTGGATTGGATTCGATAATAATGATACGTTGGGAAAGAGCCAGTCAGGAGCCGTTGCAGCACTTCCTTCGTGGCCATTCATTATGAAAAAAGCGATCGAATTGGATTCACCCCTGAACAACCAGGAAAAACCGATCATAGACGGCAGCAGCCTGCAGTTTGAAAAACCGGAAGGCATCGTATCCGTGACGATTTCCAAAGAAACAGGACTGCTTCCCAAAAACCTCTTTGAAGAAACGATCGATGAGATCTTTATTTCCGGAACTGAACCGACCCGCCTTTCCGGCAGTTTGAATTATAATTTCTATCCAACCTTGTATCGGGAAAACGATATGGATTCGTTGGTGATAGATATGGGAGGAAAACCTTATGTCTGGCCGGATTCCATTCGTTTGGTAAAAACTTTCCAGGACTTAACCAGACCTGATTATGCGGTTTGGGTTCCTGAAAAACTTCCTGGTCCCATCGACTTACGCGGTGCTAAAATAATAAAAAACAAGAAATACGTAACTCGACCGGACAGTTTGCTTTGGAAAGGACCGATCTGGCTGAAGGAAACTGCAAAAAACGAGTCACTCGATAGTCTGGATTCTTTGATTAATTCATTATTGAAAGAGGATTGATTGATCTGGCAGATAATTCAGATTGCCTCCGTAGTTGCATTGTTGATCTATCTCTACTTTTTACGGATATTTTTTCTGGGGATGAAACATGGCCAGGATCTGATCACATTTTCCAAACCGCGAGTTTCGATAATTGTGGCAGCCAGGAATGAAGAAAAAAATATCAGCAGAATATTAACGGCATTGGTAAATCAGAATTATTCTTCTCAAAATTTCGAGATCATCATCGCGAATGATGGTTCAACCGATGAGACTGCCAATATTGTTAATAAGTTTTCTGCAAAATGGCAAAATGTGAAACTGCTGAATGTGACCGGCAGGGAATTAGTGATTTCTCCCAAAAAAAATGCTTTATCCCAGGCGATTCAAGCATCAACCGGAGAGATAATTTTACTTACCGATGCCGATTGCCTGGTGGGCAAATATTGGATTGAAGCGATGCTGGCAAATTTTGAAGAAGCGGACATGGTTGTTGGTTTCTCCCGCACTCTGGTCAATGATTGGAAGAAAGCAAAGTCGGCTCAGAAGTATGAACATTTCGACTTTGTTGCCATGTTTCTGGCAGCCGGTGGTGCGATTGCTTCAGGAAAGTATTTTTCCTGCTCAGGGCAAAATCTGGCCTATAAAAAGTCAGCCTTCGAAAAAGTTGGAGGATTCAGTAAGATCGAACATTTGATCTCAGGTGATGATCTGAACCTGCTGCAGCTTTTCCGAAAAAACAGCCTGAAAGTCAGGTTTGCTTTTTCTCCGCACAGTTACGTTTATACACATTCGATAGAAAACTGGCAAAAATTATTCAGTCAACGCAGCCGCTGGGCTTCCAATATGAAATGGCAGATCGGGTTGAATCCGGAATTTTTCATCTATCTCGTCAGTGCTTATCTTGTGGTTCTATTACCGATCGCCTTGCTTTTCTTCAATTGGCATTTAGCGCTGGCAATCCTCTTGATCAGAGCTTTCAGCGAGTATGCTTTTCTGAATCTCGGCTATAAAAAACTAAATTTAGAAAAAAACAAGTTGAATTTTTATTTACCCTGGTTTATTTTGCAACCGGTTTATTTTGTGATAGTTTCCATTATGGGAGCTTTAGATATTTTTAGCTGGAAGAAGTAATGATTTCTGGTTACAATGCTTTGCGTTGTACCCTGAGATTTACGCTCTGCGTGTATTAATCCCCTCTTGAGAGGGGTACGGCTTTAGCCGGGGGGTGTGTTAAAATTCCGCCGGAGCGGAGAAGCAGCATTCCAACGCAGAGCATTGGAATAAGAGAAATTCCCTCTCCTCCAAGGAGAGGGTTAGGGTGAGGTAAAATATGAAAGATTGTAATCTTGGGAGGAGATATGCGTAAGAAAACAATCAGCATCATCATAATAGTTTTATTGGCAGTAAGTTATGTCCTGATCGGTCAGGATGATTATGAAGCCTGGAAACAGAAACAGCAGGAAAAGCTCAGACAATACAAAAGCGCTCAGGACGAAGCATTTGTAAAATTTCTGGAAAAAAACTGGGAAAGCTTTGAAGCATTCAAAGGTGAAAAACAGGACGAAACACCCAAGCCTGAAGTTCCGCCCGTGGTTGCCGAACCTAAAAAGACGGAATTTCCTGAAGAAAATGTGGTTGAGGAAGTAGTTGTCCCCGTGGTGCAGGAAGAAGAACAAATCGAGAAAAACAGCATGATCATGATCAATAAATCCGAACCGACGATCGATGTTACTTTCTGGGGTTTACCGATCACCTATAATTACCAGCCAAACCTGAAAGTGCAGCTCAATCCGCTGGATGAGAAAGCTGTAGCGAATTTCTGGTATGTGGTCAGCAGTACGAAATTTGAAGATCTTTTAAAGCAGTTGCAAACTTCCAAAGAAAAAATGAATTTAAATGATTGGGGATACTGTCTGCTTCTGAACGAAGTAGGCAAGAAAATTTCTAATGATGAGCCAAACGTTACCAGATTATTTGACTGGTTCATGCTCACCAAATCCGGCTATGAGTGCAAGGTCGGCTACAGCCAGGGAAAGGTATTTCTGCTGCTGCCTTCTGTCAATACGATCTATGGCGTCAGCTATGTAATGATCGGTGAAAAGCGTTATTATGCACTTTCATTCGATAAAAAGGAAAAGCTCGATGTCGCAATTAGCACCTACGAAGGAAAATATCCCGATGCCGACGATCTGATCGATCTCAGCATCAAGGAATCTCCCAATATCAAAACAACGATCGTGGAAAAACAGCTTAAATTCAAATATAATGGAACGGAATACACGATCCCGGTGAGTTACAACAAAAATACTGCCGAATTTTTCGCAGACTATCCTCAAACTAATCTGGATGTCTATTTCAATGCACCGCTTTCCCCGGAAGCAACTCAATCTTTAATGCTGGGATTAAAACCGATCATTGAAGGAAAATCGGAAACGGAAGCTGCTAACATCCTGCTTCGCTTCGTGCAGACGGCCTTTGAATATAAAACAGATGGTGATCAATTCGGCAGAGAAAAAAGCTTCTTCTCGGATGAAACACTTTTCTATCCTTATTGCGATTGTGAAGACCGCTCGATCATCTTTTCATATCTCATTCGCCAAATCCTGGATCGACAGGTGGTTGGACTGGATTATCCCGGTCATATTGCCACAGGTGTGAATTTCGCTTCTCAAGTTCCGGGAGATTATATCATGGTGGAAGGCAAAACCTACACGATCTGTGATCCAACCTACATCAATGCTGACCTGGGCATTGCTATGCCGCAGTTCAAAAACGTCGAACCGAAAATTATCGAACTGGCTAAGAAATAAATAACCTTGCCATCGCCTCTTTCAGGAAGTCTTGCTCTTGGCAATGTCAAGGTTAGGGCTTAACGCTGAAGAGATATTATAAGAAAAATGTGAAAGAAACCTTGGCAGGGACAAGCGTGAAGTAAATTTGAAAGAATCCCTGACAAGGTTAACTGGAGAAAAAATGAAATACGTTATTTTTGATGACCAGAAATGGGAGAATTTTTTCCCGCTCACGCTGACAAGATCAACCGGTGATCTGCGAGTCGGTATTCTCAAACTGCGGCAGAGGATCAGTGCCTACTTTGAACTGGATAAGACTAATTTGATCATTTTTTCTTCTCTGGAAAAAATCTATCGGGAACGCCATCCGGAATGGATCATAAATCTTCTTTCCAACGAAGATACGATTTTCATCAACAGCAGATTGAAGGTCGATGACGAATTGGTGGAAGCTATCAATAATCTTGATGAAAATACTTGTCTGGTTCATAAAAAGGAAGTGCTGGCTTTCCGAACTCAACCGGAAGTACAAAAAATATCGTCTGAAGAAATTGCCGCTCTTCCTGCCAAACTGGAAAAGATAAAGTGGGAACCGGAATCTACCTGGAATTACACCTGGGAACTGATCGCCGCTAATTCCAAATATATCGAACGCGATTTTCAGGATTTCTTTTATGATAAGGATAACTATTTCGAAACGGAACAGGGAACAACGGTCATCAATCCTTATAACGTGTGGTTGGGAGAAGGAACCAAACTCGCTCCGGGAGTGGTTTTGGATGCGACGGAAGGACCCATAATTCTGGATGAAAATGTGAAGATAATGCCGAATGCTGTTTTGGTGGGACCGGTTTATGTCGGCAAAAATTCTGTCATCAAAATTGGAGCAAAAATCTATGAAGGAACCTCCGTCGGACCGAATTGCAAAATTGGCGGAGAGGTGGAAGAAACGATCATTCAAGCATATACAAACAAACAGCACGACGGTTTTCTGGGACACAGTTACCTGGGAGAATGGATCAACATCGGAGCAGATACAAACAACAGCGACCTGAGAAATGATTATGGAAACGTGTCCATGTTCTTCTATCCTCAAAATAAAAAAGTGGATACAAAGCAGCAGTCTGTGGGAACCGTGATCGGAGATCATTCCAAAACCGGGATAAATTGTACGATCAATATCGGAGCCGTGATCGGTGTTGACTGCAACTTGTTCGGCAGAGATCTGATAATCAATCATGTTCCTTCCTTTCGCTGGGGAACGATGTCCACTTTGATCGAACATGAAATCGATAAATTCTGCGAAACAGCGAAGGCTGTTAAAGCGAGAAGAAATCAACCGTTCACAGTAAACGAGAAAGAGCTTTACAGTAATATCCACCAAATAGTTTTTGGAAAAAACTAGTCGCTTAGGTTTTTGATTGAAAAAAATTGCCGGTGATTAAACCGGAAGATAAATGGAGATTTGATGCTTGAATTTGTTGAACTGCTATTCCGTTCCGAACGTACGGGATTTTATTCTAATTCCAAACAACTGGCGTTGGAACCCGATATGTATGTGATCGCCAAAGTTGAACGTGGAGAAGATATCGGGCAGGTGATAAACTGCTCGATTTCAAATGAAGATCTGGATACAAAAATGGATAAAGGGGATATCAGCAAGATAACCCGCATAGCTACGGAAGAAGATTTTAAGCAATTGGAATTGGTGAAAAAGAAAGAAAAGGAAGCGCATGCGAAATTCCTGGAATTGGTGAAAAAGCATCCGTTTGAAATGAAACTGCTCGATACGGCTTATCAATTGGACGGCAATAAATTGACTTTCTTTTTCTCGGCGGACGGTCGGATAGATTTCCGGGAATTTGTGCGGGAACTCGCTACCGAATTTAAAACCAGGATCGAACTGCACCAGACGTCCGGCAGGGAAGATGCACGCCGTTACGGGGGATTAGGGATTTGCGGCAAAAACTATTGCTGCTGTTCATTCCTGAAAAAATTCAACCAGGTAACCATCCAGATGGCCAAAGACCAGAATCTTCTCAGCAATCTTTCCAAAATATCCGGGCCCTGCGGCAGATTGCTCTGCTGCCTGCATTATGAAGAAGATTTCTATCTGCAACAATCGGAAGGCTTTCCAAACATAGAAGAGATGATTGAATATAAAGGCAAAAAGATGTTTGTGATCAAAAATGATTACTACAACAATAAAGTAAATCTGATCTCGGAAGATGAGGAAAGAGAGACGATCACGCTAGAAGAATTTAAGAAACTTAAGAAAAATGGAAGATCACATCCTTGATCTATTGCCGCAGGAAATAGCCAGCCTGCTGCTCGCAGAAAGAATACAGAAATACCGCATTGATCAGCTTTTAAACTGGATTTATCCCAACCTGATTATCGAACCGGAACAGATGACGAATCTGCCTGCCGATTTCAAAAAAAAGATTATTCAGATCTTCGATTTCAGACTTCCTGAAATAATTAAGAAAAAAAAAGCCGGAGATGGAACGAGCAAATATTTATTGAAACTGGCTGATAACAACCTGATCGAGATGGTGATCATTCCCAATCTGGGAAAAACTACGCTCTGTATTTCTTCACAAGTTGGCTGTTCAAGAGGTTGTAAATTCTGTGCTACTGCATCTCTTGGTCTGAAAAGAAATCTGAAAGTTTCGGAGATCGTTGCCCAGGTTTACCTGGCAAAGAGAATCCTGAAAGATAAAAAACTTACCAATATTGTTTTCATGGGAATGGGTGAACCGTTGGACAATCTGCCAAATGTATTGAAAACTATTCAAATCCTGCAGCATGAAAAATGCTTCAGTTTCAGTCCCCGCCGCATTACTATTTCCACCTGCGGTATAATTGCGGGTATTCGAAAACTGGCAGAGAGTGATTTGAAAGTGAAACTGGCGGTTTCTTTGAATTCTGCAATCCAGGAAAAAAGAGAAGAACTGATGCCGGTGGCAAAATTATATCCGTTGGCAGAACTGAAGAATGCTCTTCTCAGTTTCAGGAAAGAAACTGCCTTCCGCATCACCTTTGAATATGTGATGATCAAGGATTTTAATATGGGAAAGGAAGATGTGAAAGCTCTATTGAAATTCCTGGGAGATATATCCTGTAAATTGAATGTGATAAAGTGGAACGAAGTAGCTGGATTGCCTTATAAATCACCTACTAATGCAGATGTAGAGCATTTTATGAAGGCGATGGAAAAACTCAGTTCAGCGATAACGTATCGTCAGAGCAGAGGGGCAGAAATTGCAGCAGCTTGTGGCCAGTTGGCTGGGAATTATTAGGTTTTAGAATTCCCCTCTATCAGAGGGGTACGGCTTTAGCCGGGGGGTGTTTATCTGGTTACAATGCTCTGCGTTGTAACCTGTATTCCACGCTCTGCGTGTGAATTAGAAATAAGTGTCCGCAGGAGCGGAGAAGCTGCGTTCCAACGTGGAACATAGGAACGAGATACAGAGGGGTACGGCTTTAGCCGGGGGGTGTTTATCTGGTTACAATGCTCTGCGTTGTAACCTGTATTCCACGCTCTGCGTGTGAATTAGAAATAAGTGTTCGCAGGAGCGGAGAAGCTGCGTTCCAACGTGGAACATAGGAACGAGATACAGAGGGGTACGGCTTTAGCCGGGGGGTGTTTATCTCTCGTTCCAAAGTTTGTCTTTGAACCACAAAGAAGTTTTTACGTTACGAAGACGAACTTCGTAACGAGTTTATTTAGGAGTTTTCATATGAAAGAATATACTCGAGAACAGATCGCCAAAATGATCGATCACACCGAATTGAAATCCAGTTCCGGACAGGGAAAGATCAAGAATCTCTGTGATGAAGCGAAGATGTTCGGCTTCATTTCAGTTTGCATAAATCCGTATTATGTGAATTACGCCTATGGGCAGTTGAAAGATTCGGATGTGATCGTCTGTTCGGTTATCGGCTTTCCGCTGGGAATGAGCACGACTGAGATAAAAGCACTTGAAGCTAAAAAAGCAGTTTCACAAGGTGCCGAAGAAATAGATATGGTGATCAATGTGGGTGCTTTACGTGATAAAAATTACGATTTCGTTCTGCAAGATATCCGCCGGGTAGTGATTGCCAGTGCGCCGTCGCATGTGAAAGTTATTCTTGAAACGTGCTATCTGACAGATGAAGAGATCGTGAAAGCCTGTCAGCTTTGCGTGGAAGCAGGAGCGCATTTTGTGAAAACCTCGACCGGATTTGGCGCTTTTGGCGCGTTTGAAGATCATGTGCGCTTGATGCGGGAAACCGTAGGACCAAATATCGGAGTAAAAGCTGCAGGTGGGATAAATAGTCTGAAAGATGCTATCCGCATGATCGAAGCTGGAGCTTCCAGATTGGGAACCAGTGCAGGTGTAGCTATTGTGGAAGGAACGGATATGCTCAAATTTGCACCCAAAGCCTGGTTGGAACCGGAAATTCCCTGTCATATCTGCCCGGTGCGCTCTGCTGATATGAGTAAATTACCCAAAGGCGTTTATGCCTATTATAAAAAGAAATGTATGAATTGTCCGCACCGTGATAAATATAATAAATTTTATGAATAGGAAAAGTGGTTTCAACCCGAGTCGAGTTTGCGAGCAAACCCGACTCGGGTTGAAAAGGTGAGAAATGATGCGATGTAGTAAAGAAAGTTTTCGCGAAGATACCTATTTTCACATTTATAACCATTCTATAGACAATCTTGATCTGTTCAGAGTAGATGAAGACTATTTACTCTGTTTGAAAAAAATAAAACAAAAAATAAAATTATATCCTACTTCTATCTTTGCCTACTGTTTGATGCCAAATCACTTTCATTTCTTTATCAGGCAGGATTCCGACAAACCTGTTTTCAGAATATTCAATGATGTATTTGCCGGATATGTTCAAATATATAATAAAAAATATAACAGAAAAGGACGATTATTCCGAAATCCCTTACAACACAAAATCGTTGAAAATGATGCTTATGCTTTACAACTTTGCCAGTATATTCATTTTAATCCCAAAAAAGCAAGTTTAGTCAACGAATTGGAAACTTGGCAATACTCAAATTTTTTGGAGTGGATCGGCAAAAGAAATGGTTCGATCTTTTGTAATGAGATATTGATAAATAACGGTTTAACGTCAGAGATGTATTCTGTAATGATGAAAGAATATGATTATCTGCAAACAGAAGAATATATCCGAAAGTATTTGTTTTGAGTCACTTACACCCGAGTCGAGTTTGCGAGCAAACCCGACTCGGGTGTACGAAGGTTTGAACGGGTCAAGAAAAGGAGGACAAAATGTTTGGCTGGATGAATAAAATAATAAAAATAGATATTTCTAATGGCAAACAGGAAATCGTGGAAATCAGTGATGAAATCCGCAGAAAATATCTCGGCGGCCGTGGATTGGGAGTAAAGCTTTATTCCGACATGTGCGCTACCGATATCGATCCCTTTTCTGCTGAAAATGCTCTGATCTTCCTCACCGGGCCAGTCACCGGGCTCATTCCCACAGCGGGTCGCTACCTGGTTATTTCACGTTCTCCACAAACCGGCACGATCTGCGATGCCAGTTCGGGCGGTGTTTTTGGCAATCAGCTCAAGAAAACAGGATTGGACGGATTCATCGTTATCGGCAAAGCCGAAAAACCGGTTTATCTGCTCATCACAGATGATGGAATCGAGATAAAAGATGCTTCCCATTTATGGGGAAAGAACACACAACAAACTCGCGATGCTTTGCAGGAAGAATATTCCACCAAAGCTTCGGTTGCCAGCATCGGTCCGGCTGGAGAAAATCAGGTGATTTATTCTGCGATAATGAACGATAAAGACCGCGCTGCCGGGCGTGGCGGCATGGGAGCCGTGATGGGTTCCAAAAACCTGAAAGCGATCGTTGCCTTGGGAACGAAAGAAATCCCTGTTGCCGATCCTGATGGATTAAAAGAACTTCTTACTAAAATCGACAGGCTGATCGATAAAAATCCTGTTACCGGGAAATCCTTAAATCTGCTGGGAACATCAGTCCTGGTAAACGTGATCAATGCGCATGGTATGCTGCCCACTGAAAATTTTCAACGTGGTGTTTTCAACGATGCGGAAGGTATCAGCGGAGAGAAGATCACGGAGGTTTTATTACAGAAAAGAAGTGCCTGCTTCCATTGTCCTATTGCTTGCGGACGCTCTACCAAAACCGAAAACAAAGAAGGTGAAGGACCGGAATATGAAACAGTTTGGGCCTTCGGTGCTCAATTGGGAATCAACGATCTGAGCAAAATTACCGAAGCGAATTATTTATGCAACGAACTGGGATTGGATACTATTACAACCGGAAATACAATTGGCTGTGCTATGGAATTGTATGAAAAAGGCGCATTCCCGCATGAATTGAAATGGGGAAATGCTGACATCTTGGAAAAATTGGTGGAAGATATTGCTTACAAACGTGGAATTGGAGCTGAATTAGCTTTGGGTTCCAAACGGTTGGCTGAAAAATACGGCAAGCCTGAACTGGCAATGCAGGTGAAAGGAATGGAACTTCCGGCTTACGATCCGCGCGGTGTGCAAGGTCAGGCTTTGGCATTTGCAACTTCCAATCGAGGCGGCTGCCACATGAGAGCTTATGCAATCGCACCGGAAATTCTTGGTTCACCTATGAATATTGATAGATATTCGGCGGAAGGAAAAGCTGAAATTGTAGCGCTTCTGCAGGATATATCAGCTGCGGTGGATAGTATGGTGCTTTGTCGTTTTCTGCAGTTTGCCATGAGTATATCCACTTTTCGGGAAATGATGAATGTAATTACCGGTTTGGATTTTACGGATGAAGAATTGCTGGAAGTTGGGAAACGCATTTACACATTGGAAAGGGAATTCAATTCCAAAGCAGGTTTCAGCAGGAAAGATGATATGCTACCACCAAGATTTTTGACAGAAGAATTGGAAGAAGGCTCTTCCCGCCATCGGGTGGTGCAGCTTGATAAAATGCTGAATGAATATTATGAAGTTCGTGGCTGGGATGATAATGGCATTCCGACGGAAGAGACGAAAAGGAAGTTGGGAATATAATATTTGCCCCTCCCCGCCCTCCCCAAAGGAAAGGGAGAAACCTTTAAAATCTTTAAATACATTATCCTTCTCCGCTGGAGAAGGTGGATTCGAGGAACTCGAAGACGGATGAGGCGGAAAAATATTTTAAATGAAGATTAGTATTTTAAGGAATAATAAATGAAAGTAACTTTAGCCGGATTCAACATAGATAAAAATTTGATCGATAAATTACCGGAAGACACGATAGCCACTCCCGAAACCATTTCCGCTGCTTATGCCCGTATCAGCCGTGATCCGCGTGATGTGCCCGAATTGCGGAAAGAAGCAAGAGAACAGGTGCAGAAAGCACGCCGTTCTAACCAGGCTATTGTCTTTGGCATGAGTCATCACTCTGTGGCTGAACATGCCTACTTCAATTTCGATATTCTGCAGATTTCACGACTGGCTCTGGAAGAACTGGAAGCACGCCGCATCGGAGCAGCTTACACCGAGAAATCACAAAGATACATTACATTAAAGGGTGATTTTGTTAGTCCTGCAGAATTCAACGATGATGATAAGAAAGTCTTCCAAGAATTAGTTGCATTCCAAAATGACTTCTATTTGCGAAATCTGCAAAAGCTTATTGATCACCAGTTTGCGACCAATCCTGATTTGGCTAAACAAACTGAAGAAGCTGCAGCCAAAGGCACATCCGACAAGATGAATCGGGCGAAAAACACCCTGGAAGGCTGGGCTAAAGAAGATGCCAGATATGCTCTCAGCCTGGCTACTCAGTCTCAGCTTGGCATGTCCTTTAACGCCCGCACTCTGGAACATGCAATTCGTACAATGCGTTATTCGGAACTGGCAGAATGCCGGGAATTATCTCAGAAACTTTTTGAAGTTACCAAAGAAGTTGCTCCCTCGCTCATCATTCTCACCGATCCAGCTGAATTCAGAAAGGCTTTCAAAACAGAACTTCAAGATGATAATTTTAAACTCACTCGTTCGAACCTAAGAAAATTAGTAAAAGAAATGATCGCAAAATATGGCGAAGGTACGACTTCAAAAATACCGGAAATCATTGCG
>JAUSOT010000234.1 GCA_030656075.1 Candidatus Cloacimonadales bacterium | reverse complement strand
ATGTCTGCTATGTTGAGAAGATTATAATCTGCCCAGACAAAACCGCCGCCATGTCCCATAAATTGAACATACAGGGCGCCGTCATTGATGCCGCTGATCAATGATGTTGTGTTTCCGAAATACTCTTCAGGCAGGTCATCGACATTGCAGTAAACTCTTTTTGCATTGAAGTCTTCCGGGATATAATCATGTCTGATATTCTCACTTTGCTGAGCGAAAAAATTTCCTTCACCGGGGTTTCCGCCAGCCGCTAAAATAACGCTGCTGTGCCAGTAATCCTCATGGTTTTGGGATTCCATATATTGCGCAGATTTATTTACAACAATCTCCAGTTGACTTTCCTCCCACACACTGAATCTACCGATGCTCAAATCTGCGACGGGATCAGTTCCCACGATGCAGGCCAGCCAATTATCACTGGCAATACCACCGCGCGCTTCCACCCAAACATTATGGAACGGAATCAAATTATAGGATCTATTGGGGCTGTTGTCCAATTCATCAGTTAAACCGTCTCCCAACAAAAGAACGTGCGATAATTGCGGCTCCGACCAATTATTATAGGCAAATTGCAAAAAATCTTGGATCGATTCAGCCGAACGAATTCCATGATTGAATTCATCGAAAATGTCCTGGACTGCGACAACCTGGGTGACGTAACCTCTGTTTTCCCAAAAATCCTTTAATTGAATAACTGCTTCTTTTTGAGTAAATTCTTGAGTCGTGATAATCACGTATTCCGCTGCATTGAAAGGATCTTGAAGATTGGATGGAATGTTCGGAATGATTTTCTTCGGATTTTTTTTCATTGCTTCAGAAACGATGATATATTCGGTAGAATTGGAAATCACGCTGTCCTGGAAAGCAATTTTATAGGGAGCAGCTTCTGTTTCTTCATCGGCAATAATCTGGAGGTTTTCGAAAACACTGCTGCCTATTTTATAAACCGAAACATCCTGAGTGGAAAAATTCTCCAATTCAAATTGGTAATATCCGCCCATTTGATCTTGTGGTTTGGCAAACTTCAAATAATCAGTATCGGTTTTGAATTCACGCCAATAAGTAACTTCAAAATAATCCAGAAGAATTTGTTCCAAAGTAATTCCCGGTAGTCCGGGAAGATTGATATACAGGTTATTTGTACCAGGAATCAGAACATTATTGGAAAGAGGATCGTCGTTGGCAATCGTGACCTCTGTCTGACCGTACCATTCCTTCTGTCCGATCATTGCTGTATTCAAATTAACAATGGCATAATGATTCAAAGCAGTATAATTATACAAATCATACGTCTGACCGAAAAGAGTTACAGACGCTGAGAAGTTTTTGATATTTGTCGCTTTGGGATAGTCCAGTTCAAAGGGAAAAACCTTTAATCCCGGAGCTCTGACGCTTGCCCAAAACCAGATGTCTTCGCGGTAAAAATTAATATTATTATAAGTATATTGCGCCGTCAAATGATCCCTGATATTCTGTTGTTCAAAATGAACTGTCTGCTGAAATGAAGTGGGAATTTGAACGCTGCCCTGACCAACATTGGTCAAACCGCCGTTTTCCACAGCCATCCGGCAACCATAATGTTCCGTCAAAGTTAACGTGTAAACATTCTCTGCTGTGTAATCATCCGAATAACGTTCTTCACCTGCATGCCTGTTTCCATAAAATTCAAAATAATCTCCCGGATCAAATGAACCATCCGCTTCTCCAATAAAGTTTATGGGAATAATACCGTTTTCATCGGATACTTCCAGATAGTGAGGATTGATATCATCCCAGTCAAATTCCATTTGAAATTCGATCGGATATTCAGGATCGGATAATGCTTGTTCCAATAACTCATAAGATACTTTATATATTCCTTCCACATCCACGATCAACTGGATTTGGTTGACCAGATCAGAAGTTCTCAAGCTTGATGTATTGATGGCTGTTTTCTCTTTTTCTTTCCGCCAGTTCTTAGAATAGCTGTTGTTCAAGAAAAATGAATCGCCAACCTGATCAATGATATTTGCTTCCGGATAATAATTTCTCTTTTTACTTGTTTCACCAATTATATCGATGCGAAGCGTGAGATCAGAAGTTACAAGTAATTCACTTTTTTTCTCAGAATATTGGAAAGGAAATACCGAAAATCCGCAGAAATGACGATCTCCCCAATATGCTGCTTCGCCTTTGGCTATCAAATTTTCAGGATAAAGAGCTGCTCCATTTTTTTGATTCAGCCGAGGCTCACCTTCCGAAGATTGAAGTAAGGTTTGAACTTTCCTGGTTGATTGTCTTTTATCCAGAATCGAGATATTAAAATCACCCTCGATCGGCAATCCTACAGTTTCGGAAAAGAAAGGAATCACAGTTTTTGCATACTCATCTGTGTAGGCTGCACCGTCACACATTATGCGAAATTGCTGCTCTCCTTCCCCGGTTACCGCTCTGAATTCATATTCCGGAAGCGTGAATTTAACGATCAAATAATTTTCCTGAATATCTAAAACTTCAAAGGGTGTAGCAGCTAAAGTTAACGACAAAACCATCCCGATAATTACAAATATATTTTTCAATCTTTACTCTCCAAAATTAAAACAGGAGAATTATGTATACCTGCTAAACTTGGCAAGAAATTTATGACCATTCTAAATTTTAATTTTTTAATCAATATACCTATTAATGATTTACAGATTATCTAAAATCATTTTAAAGAGGCTTAGAGCAGATTTTTTACGGATTATTTCCCGGTCTCCCTGAAAGTTGAATTGCTGTTGAAAAAGGTTGGAGTTGATACTGACGGCAATATAAACCAATCCGATCGGTTTTGCTTCGGTTCCGCCGGTTGGCCCAGCTATTCCGGTGATCGCTCCGCAAATATCGGTAGAAAAAATTTTACTCCCGGAATTTGCCATTTCCGCAGCCACTTCTCTGCTCACCGCACCATTTTTTTTGATTGTTTGGGGATTCACCTTCAAAACATTGATTTTTACAGAATCTGAATAACTGACAATTCCACCCTTGAAATATGTAGATGCTCCCGATTGATTCGTCACGATCTCCTGAACCAACCCGCCGGTGCATGATTCGGCGAAACTTATAGTTTGTTTATTGGAAAGAAGTTTTTCATGCAGCTGCCTGGCAGTTTGTTCTAACTCTTTATCGATTTGAATTTCCTTTTTAAGCGGCTTGCTTTCCCAGGAATGCGTTTGACCGTGTCTCACGTTGCCTTCCGGCTTGGTTTCACGCAGAATTTCTTCATCCGTACGACCCAGCTCATCTCTTTCTGCAATGATCAGATGCAATTTTTTATAGCGTAAAGTGTCTCCGCCTTTTAATACATGTCGTTGCTTGAAGCAGGTTTCATCATTCACCATCACCTGGCCGTGCTTGATCGCCAGGCTCACTTCTCTGTATTCAGGAATTGCTCCGGAGGCTTTGAGCGCCTGAAACAAATAAATGAAACCATTTTTATCAATCCAAAATTTCATCTAATTATTTTTCCTTTCTCCTTATTTTCCCCCTTCGGAAGGGGGAAGCAAAGGGGGTTAAAATCTCAAATCTCAAATCTCAAATCTCAAATCTCAAATCATGAATTTCTTCACAACCGTTCCGAAGGTTCTTCGACCGTTCGGAAGGTCTTCAAAATCTCAAATCTCAAATCTCAAATCATGAATTTCTTCACAACCGTTCGGAAGGTCTTCGACCGTTCGGAAGGTCTTCAAAATCTCAAATCTCAAATCTGAAATCATGAATTTCTTCACAACCGTTCCGAAGGTTCTTCGACCGTTCGGAAGGTTTAGAGTTAATAAGATTTTGCGAAAATCACTCTTTTGGTGCTCTCTTTCCCGCAGTAAATGCAATTTCCTTCTTCAGCTTTCGCACCGATTGGAATGCAGCGGATCGTTACTTTCAGATCGTTTTTCACAGCTTCTTCACAAGCAGGACTGCCGCACCAATGACTGAGAGCAAAGCCGCCATGAATCTCAGGATTCTCCGTATTTTTGGGTGTGAAGTATTTATAAAATTCCTCTTTATCATCGATTTTAATCGTATTTGCGATCTGGTAATCTAAAGCTTTTTGATAAAGATTACTTTGAATTTCGTCCAGCAGTGAAATCACATCTTTAACAAAATCAGTTGTTTGAATATTTTGTTTATCTCTTGGATCTTTGTCTCGCCTTCCCAAAAATACCGAGCCTTTATCCACATCTCGCGGTCCGATTTCCAGACGGATGGGAACACCTTTTTTGATCCAATCCCAGATCTTCTCTCCGCCGCGCAGGTCACGATCATCCACTTTCACCTGGATTTTCCTGTCATAATACCTGAGAGGTTTGATTTCTTCGAGCAGATTATTAGTAAATTCCATCACCATTTTTCGTTCTTCGTCATTGCGATAAATGGGAACGATTACAACTTGGATTGGAGCAACTCGAGGAGGTAGGATGAGACCGTTATCATCGCTGTGCGCCATTATGATTGCACCGATCAAGCGGGTAGAAACGCCCCAGGAAGTCGTCCAGGCAAATTCTTCCACACCTTCCTGGTTTTGGAATTTAATGTCGGATGCTTTGGCAAATTTCTGTCCCAAAAAGTGAGAAGTTCCAGCCTGCAAAGCTTTTTTGTCTTGCATCATAGCTTCGAAAGTGAAGGTAGATTCCGCGCCCGGGAATCTTTCCGAAGCGGTTTTTTCACCTTCGATCACAGGAATTGCCAAATATTCTCTCGCAAAAGTTGCGTATAATTTCAGGATGAGCATGGTTTCTGCGATGGCTTCTTTTTCCGTGGCATGAACAGTGTGGCCTTCCTGCCATAAAAATTCAGTTGTTCTCAGGAAGAGTCTGGTTCGCAATTCCCAGCGCACTACATTCGCCCATTGATTTATTAGAAGCGGCAGATCGCGGTAGGAGTTTACCCATTTGCTGAATGAGGCGCCGATGATCGTTTCGCTGGTTGGGCGTACGATCAGTTCTTCCGTTAAAGGACCAGCCGGTTTCAAACCGCCTTTGCCGTCATCTTCCAAACGAGTGTGAGTGACCACAGCGCATTCCTTGGCAAAACCTTCCACATGTTCTGCTTCTTTTTCGAAAAAACTTTTGGGAATGAACAGCGGGAAATAGGCATTCACATGTCCTGTTTCTTTGAATTTGTCGTCCAATTCACGTTGAATATTTTCCCAGATCGCATAACCCCAGGGTTTGATGACCATGCAGCCGCGCACTTCGCTGTTCTCGGCCATATCAGCCGCTTTCACCACCTGCTGATACCAGGCGGGATAATCTTCTGCTCTGGTTGGCGTGATGGCTGTTTTTGCCTGCTCTGCCATAGTTTAACTCCAATTTAACCAATAATTTGTTCTAAACTTTTGGAAGGCAGTTCTTTGTCAAATCAAAAAAGGCAATTTGTGAACAATAATTGCGATACTTTTTTATTTTTCTATGCTTCAATTCACAAATTTGGTTCAATCGTCTCGATTGAACCACAATTTTTTCCAGGATTGTCCCGATCCATAAAGAATTAATACCAGTTCAATATTCAAACTGAAAAAATCGGAATTATGATTCATTGCAGCCGGAGCGATGTAACGAGAGATAATGAGCTTTTTTGGATTTACGATTTTGTTTGTGAGGAACTTTTGTCACCTTATCACATGATCTAAAGACATGTGACAAGGCTTCAAACGGCAAACTTAGCCTCTGCTTCGCAGAAGTTATGGGGCAAGTTGAAAGCAATTTTTAACCGCTCATGGATTTAACTTTAATTCATATCAAAACAAAGATTTGAAAGAATGATTGTTAATCTTCTCATTAAAAAATACTTCAGCCCCACCGAACAGCTTGACATCAAATTTGCCTGTATTGATTTGGAAACGATGAAGAAAAGGAAATTGAAATGCCCCTCCCTGCCCTCCCCAAGGGAGAGGGTGAAGAAGATTAATCGGGTTGAGGCGAAAAAATTTAGATGAATATGAGAAATAAATAAAAATATGAATAATTACGATGTGATCGTGGTTGGCGCCGGACATGCCGGAATTGAAGCTGCCATGGCTGCTGCTGGGATGGGAGCGAACACGCTCATTTTCGTCATCAAGATCGAATCGATTGGCAGAATGAGTTGCAATCCGTCTGTGGGCGGACCGGCTAAAGGACATCTGGCACGGGAACTCGATGCACTCGGCGGACAGATCGGTAAAGCTGCCGATGCAACCGGAATTCAGTTCCGCATGTTGAATCGCAAAAAAGGACCGGCAGTTTGGGCTCCCCGCTGCCAAAACGACCGTACGCAATATTCCATTTTCATGCATCATGCTTTAGAAGAGCAATCCAACCTGGAGATCAAAGAATCAACTATAGATGAATTAATTTTAGCTTCAAATGGAAAAGAAATAATTGGAGTGAAATCCAAACTGGGCGAAAGCTATTTTGCACCAAAAGTGATATTGGCAAACGGAACTTTTCTGCGAGGATTGGTTCATGTTGGTGAGGTGCATTACAGTGCCGGCAGAGCAGGTGAACCTGCTTCCAACGAACTTTCCAAATCGTTGATTGCTGCCGGACTTAATCTGGCTCGCTTCAAAACAGGAACTCCGCCGAGAATCGATTTGAGAACTCTGGATTATAATAAACTGGAAGAACAACCCGGCGATGAAAATCCACAGGGTTTTTCTTATTATCGCGATGTTAAACCGCAAAACCTGGTTAGCTGCTATCTCACTTTCACGAATTCCGAGACGCATGAAATTATCCGTTCCAACCTGAAACGCTCTTCGCTTTACGGCGGTTTTATCAGCGGAATCGGGCCGCGCTACTGCCCTTCCATAGAAGACAAAGTCGTTAAATTTCACAGCAAAGATCATCACCAGGTTTTCATCGAGCCGGAAGGTGTAAATACTTTTGAAGCTTATGTTAACGGCATTTCCAACAGCTTGCCGCCGGAAGTTCAAACAAAGCTGGTTCATTCCATTCCCGGACTGGAAAAAGCGGCGATAATTCGTTATGGATATGCCATCGAATATGATTACATCGTTCCCGATGAAATCTGGCCAACCATGGAGAGTAAACAGATCTCCGGACTTTACCTGGCAGGTCAGATCAACGGAACTTCCGGTTATGAAGAAGCAGGAGCGCAGGGAATGGCGGCTGGAATCAATGCCGTTTTGGCTTTAGATGGGAAAGAACCTCTGATCTTTGACCGTTCGCAATCCTATCTCGGAGTTTTACTGGATGATCTGGTGACGAAAGGAACCACAGAACCATATCGTCTTTTCACTTCCCGCGCGGAATATAGGTTGTTTTTGCGCCAGGATAATGCTGATGACAGATTGATGCCTTTGGGCTACAAACTTGGTTTGGTGGAGGATATTCGCTGGCAGAAATATCTGGAAATGAGGGAAGTATATTTGAGAGAATTAACTTTCCTACAAAACAATAACACAACCATTTCTAATGAGCTACGGGAACCTACGAAATTTGTAAATATATTGAAAAGACCGGAAATAGAATTTGACGATTTACAGCGGTTCGGATATAAAATCCCGCCGGATATAAGTGAAGATGTGAGGAATAAAATAATGCTGGAAGTGAAGTATGAAGGTTATCTGAAAAGGCAGTTGGCAGAGATCGACAAATTCGAGAAAATGGAACATTCAGCTATTCCCACCGACATCGATTACATGAAGATCGATTCGATTGCCTGGGAAGCCAGGGAAAGACTGAATAAGATCAGACCGGCATCACTGGGGCAGGCATCCAGAATTTCAGGTGTGAATCATACGGATATTGCTTCGCTGATGGTATATTTGAAGAAGAATAAATTGTTTGGGAAGAAGGATGGAGAATAGAGACCTCACCTCGGTCCTCTCCTGAGAGGAGAGGAAGGAATAAAAAAGAAAGCGATGCTTTCTAACACCTTCTCCTTGAAGGAGAAGGCCGAGATGAGATAGAAAATCATGGCAAAATTAGCTTACGAAACAGCCAGAGATTTAAGAAAAAGAAGCACGAATGCTGAAAATGCTTTTTGGCAAATGGTACGTAGTCGCAAGTTTCTTGGCTTGAAATTCAAAAGGCAATGTCCGATTGAATTTGATTACGATGGGCAGAAACGTTTTTTTATTGCTGATTTTTATTGTCATGAGAAGAAATTAGTTATTGAGATTGATGGTGGTATACATGATTCTCAAAAAGAATACGATACAATCCGAGATGAAATTATGGATGTCTTGGGATTGAAAGTGATTAGAATAAAAAATAAAGAAATCTTGGAAGATGAAGAGAAAGTGAAAAAAAACCTCACCTTAATCCTCTCCTGAGAGGAGAGGAAATTCAAGATGCGAAGCTTTCTAAATCCTTCTCCTTCCAGGAGAAGGTCGGGATGAGGTTGATATTGGAGTTTATAATGAAAAGAATTTTTATAATTATTATTGTATTTATAGTGTTTGCAGGATGTGCCCAAAAACCAGTCGAAAAAGAAGCAAAAACGATTAAAAAAATCGAGAAAATGTCTCTTCCTGCCTGGGCTTACGAGCTTCCCCAAACCGGGGATTTTGTGATTGGAATTTCCTCACATAGCATTTATGAAGATCAGATGAAAGATGCTGCCAAACAGATGGCAACAGTGATCCACAGCAGAAACAAAGCATCTTACACCATCACAAAATCGGCAGCCACCGACAAAGAAGAATTCTTAAGCGGAGGTTCGGCACAGTTTAAATTGAATGTGAGTTCCGACCAGGAAGAAACACAACGCATTTATGAGAGCTTAAAACTCTTGGATGAATATTTTTATTATGAATTTTATCTCGCTTTGTTTTCAGAAAATTCTGCAGGAGTGACGGAATCATGCAAAACCCGATATGTGGCTAATTTTCCTGACTGGTATGAAAACGACGGACTGAAAGTTGAGGAAGGATACGTTCGGTGTTGTGCTTCGGAAAGCTCTTCCAATCTGGTGTCGGCCTGGGAAGAAGCATCTATGAAAGCGCGCTTTGAAATTGCCAAATACCTGGAAAAAAATGTGCAATCCGAACTAACCAGCGAAAATGAAGATATCACCAAGAAATACGCCATAGAAACCCGGTTGAAACTGGCAGAACTGAAGATCAGCAGAAGCTACATTACATCTGAACTTTGTGATAATCTGCGCAGCTATAAAGTGTATCTGGAAATGATCACAAAGTAGGCAGAAATGAAAGTGATAGCTGTCATTCCGGCACGTTATGATTCCATCCGTTTTCCCGGTAAATTGCTGGCAAAACTGGGAACCAAACCGATCATCCAGCAGGTTTATGAAAAAGCACAGAATTCCGGATTATTCGCTGAAATAGTGGTTGGAACGGATGATCAATGCATTTTTGAAACGGTTGATAAATTCGGTGGAAAAGTTACTCTCACCAGCAAAAAACACAGCAGCGGCAGCGATCGAATTGCTGAAGTTTGCAGGAAAATCATTTGTTGTCAGGATGCTGATATTGTGGTGAATATTCAGGGCGATGAACCCTTTATTTCGTACGAACCGTTAAAAGATTTGATCGATTCATTCCAGGACGAAAATGTGCAGGTCGCTTCTTTGATGCATAAAATGAAAAAGGATTTTGCCAATCCAAACAGCGTGAAAGTGGTTTGTGATAAAAATAATTTTTCGCTCTATTTTTCCCGTTCGATCATACCATTTGACAGGGATAAAAATGAAGATATGAAACCGGAGTATTTCAAACATATAGGAGTTTATGCTTTTCGCAGAGAGATGTTATTCAAATTCGTGGAAATGCCGCACGGAAAACTGGAAGAACTGGAAAAACTGGAACAGCTCCGTCTGCTGGAAAACGGCATTCGCATCAAAATGATCGAAACGGATTATGAGGGAATTGGCATCGATACACCGGAAGATCTGGAAAAAGCGAAGAAATTACTGGAACTCAAACCTGACTGATTTTCAGCCGCGAAGAACATCAGGAAACACGGAGAGAGAAGCAATAGTTCAGAGTTTCTGAATAATTCAATCCACATTGCTCCCCTCTCCGGTTGATTTTTCTCACAATCAACGAATTTGGAGAGGGGCTTGGGGGTGAGGCAAAAGAAACAAATCCCCAATAAATTTTAAAATTCAGATTCGAAATTCCAAACTTTTCAGAGACTCAATAATTTCTTCCGCATTTCTCCCCTCTCCGGTTGATTTTTCTCACAATCAACGAATTTGGAGAGGGGCAGGGGGTGAGGCAAGAAAAAATCCAAATCACAAATTCCAAAACACAAAATGAACTCCCCCCAACCCCCTCTTTAGCAAAGAGGGGGAGTGAGAGAAAGCGAATATAGAAAGATGACAAACTGCGAAGCAGTTGAATGTGAATAGCCGCAGGCGAAGCCTGTGGTAGAAAATATAAAAAATAAAGACAACCGCAGAGCGGTTGAACAACAATAAAAAAAAGGCATCCAAGCTCCAGCTTGGATGCCAGTGATAATATGAGATAACAAACATTCCGAAGTAGCAAGCTACATTCGGAAGTTTGCTACTATTTCATCAGGATTTATCCTGTGAAATTCCGCAGGACCATTTCATCAGGATCATCTTTTTCAAAATCAAACCCGACTCGGGCTTTCAAGGTACAGCAGGCTGCCAGCTTGCTATTTTAACAACCTGGCAGGTTGTTGTACATTATTTCATCAGGATTTATCCTGTGAAATTCCGCAGGACTATTTCATCAGGATCATCTTGCGGGTGATATTCGTGGTCAGCGATGAAAGCTTATAGAAATAAATTCCTGATGCCAAGCCTTCTGCATTCCAGACGAACTTGTGATTACCGGCTTCAAATGTTTCTTTCAGAATTCTTTGTCCTTTCAGATTGTAGATGGTCAATATCCCTTTTTCGTTTTCTTTGATATTAAATTCGATGGTGGTTTCGGGATTGAAAGGGTTGGGATAATTGGCTTGCAGGATCGTCATAGTGGGGAGTTGGTTGCCGAAGGGAATTTCCAGAGAAACCGGACCGAAAAGCTCAAATCTGCCTGTGTAATCCATACTTTGCAGCCAGTAGTAGTAAGTGAGTCCTTCCAATATAGTAGATTGATCTAGATAGCTGTAATTGGTGGTATAAGCCGTGTTTCCCATGCCGGGAATGATGCTGCCGTTCAACTGCTGCACATCGCCCAGCACAAAGCCGTTCTGATCGAGGCTGCGATGAACATAGAAACCCAGATTATCAACTTCCGTGCTTGTCGTCCAGGAAAGCAACGGCTTATAATTCTGGAATTCAACCTGGAATTCATTCAGCTCAGTGATGATCTCGCTAGTTTGAGGAATGAAGAGAGAAGCCGGACCGAAAAGTTCCAGTTCGTTGGATGTGCTCACGCTCTGCAGCCAGTAGTAGTAGGTGTGTCCTTCCAGAGTAAGATATTCATCCGTAAATTCATAGTTTACAGGTGTGAAGGTTGTTCCCATGCCGGGAATCAAATCCGAATTGATTTGTATGAAGTTTTCATCGGCAAAACCATTTGCTTCTTCACTACGATATAGATTGAAACCCAGATTATCCGTTTCGGATTGGGTTGTCCAGTTCAACACAGCAACATTGTTGGAATATGAAGCTGTGAAAGATGAGAGTGTGACGGGAAGGGGCGCATCACCAGGATATTGCCAATCCAAATAGGGATAACCACTGTTTCTTCCATTACCGATATTCCAGATGCCTTCTGGTCCAATCCCTTTGAAATCCCAACCTGCGTTGGTAAAGGTTGAAAGTGTTTTCATATCAGCAGTATTTTTACCTGTTCCGCCGGAACTGGTAGCTTGCCCGGATGTTTGCGTATCCCAAAAAGAATTGCTGGTTGTGCCTGAAATTGTAAGCCCTACAAGTCCGCCAACAGAACTAGATCCACTTACACTACCCGTGCTGTAACAATTGCTGACGGTGGCGCCGGGATCAGAATTCGTCCCCACTAGTCCGCCATCACTAATAGCTCCACTTACACTACTCGTGCTGTAACAATTGTTGAAGGTGCCTTTATTATTCCCCACGAGCCCGCCAACATTATTAGAAGTTCCGATTACACTACCCGTGCTGTAACAACTGCTGACGGTGCCACCGTCCGTAAACCCCACAAGCCCGCCAACATTAAACTGTCCGGTAATATTCACGCCGGTTACACCAAGATTTTGAATGGTAGAGGAACTCGTGCTTCCAAATAAACCAATATAACCTGTTGAAGGACGGTTAATAAAAAGTCCATCGATTGTATGTCCCTGTCCATCGTAAGAACCGGCAAAATTAGTTGCTTCGTTACCAATTGGTGTCCAGCCAGCACCACCATCCCAAGTTGAAGTTGAAGAAGCATCAATATCGGCAGTTTGGGTATAAGAAGCTGCCCAACGGGCGCTACTTTCTGCTACCCAGACCAAATTGGGCAATGTGGCTATTTGATAAGATGTAGGGACTATAGCATAACCATTAGTCCACTGTAAAGTGGGATAACCACCGTAGGTAATAATTGAAGACATTGCCCATATCCCAGTCCCTACGGTAAAATCCCAACCTGCATCAGTAAAAGTGCTTTGTGTTTTCATCTCAGCAGTGGTTTTACCTGTCCCACCGGAACTGGTTGCTTGCCCGGATGTTTCAGTATCCCAGAAAGAATTGCTGATGGTGCTGGTATTATACCCCGAAAACCCCAGCCCACCGCTTACACTACCCGAGCTGTAACAATTGCTTACGGTGCCATTAGTAGACATGCCCACGAACCCGCCAATAAAACTACCTCCATTTACATTTACACTTCCTGTGCTGTAAGAATTACTGATAACACCATAATTTTGATTCCCTACGAGCCCCCCGACAGCATTTCCTCCGCTTACACTTCCCGTGTTGTAAGAATTACTGATATTGCTATAAAGATGATACCCCACGATCCCCCCAACACCAGAAGATCCACCACTTACACTACCCGTGATGTAAGAATTGCTGATGGTGCCTTGATTTTTCCCCACGAGCCCGCCAGAATGATTATTACCTGTTATATTCACGGCGGTTACACCAAGATTTTGAATGGTAGAGGAACCTGTTATTCCAAATAAACCAATATCATCGGTTGAAGAACGGTTAATAAAAAGTCCATCGATTGTATAGCCTTGTCCATCGTAGAAGCCGGTGAAATTGATTGAATTGTTTCCGATGGGTGAAAAACCGGCTCCAGCATTATAGAAATCACCCTCACTTCCAAAGTCACTTGTTATAAAATTAATATCCTCGGTCTGCTTGAAGTATTTACTCCAATCTCCCGTTGTTGTACAGAGTTCTAATAGATCAGCCTTATTCGCAATTTGATAAGGGGCAACGGATGTTCCGGAGCCACTGCTGTAAATTCCTGCTATTAGGTTTGCGCTAAATGCTAACAACAAAATCAGCATCATTCCAAGAATTAAACTAGTCTTTTTCATCATTTTCATCTTTTTCTCCTATTGTCATCTGTAATTTATATTTATCTCTTAGAAAAGCATAGTTACAGAAGATTATTTTTTAATGAATTTTACGGTATTCATAAAACCTGAGTTTGGAAATTGGGCGAACCCAAGTTTATGGCGAGTGATTCTTTTTATACATTTTATCTCCTTCTCTGTTTTATTGTATCTGAATTATTCTTTATTTTTTTCATATGATAAAAACCTCTCTTTACCGAAAGCGTTGATCGAATCTTTTCACGGGATGTTCTTTTGCCTGAAGATATTTGATCTTTTTCATTTCGACCTTCCTAAATCCTTCCTATCCAGGAAGGACTTTGCTTCCTTCTCCTGAGTAGGAGAAGGGTTGGGGATGAGGTTGATATTATAATCATCCTCCTGTGTGTTTTCTTCAAACATGGCTGTTTCATTTGCTGCCTTACCCCGAATCTTTTCTTCGATTTTCTGGTGCAATTTCTTTGCTTGCTGCTTTATTTGATTTCTATTATCTGAGTTATAATGCAGGCAAATATTTTTAAACGAGCTATCATTGAAACCAAGTGTAAAACAAAACATAGTGCCGTTTTCTTTTATCTCAATTATTTGTCCGATTTCAGTAACTTTTGCTACATCCACTTCAAAATGATCTGAGATACTTATTTTATCCATCATGTTTTTTCCTTCTCCAACATTTTTTATTTTATACTTATATGCGCAATAGCAGCGCCATACTAAAAAAGAAAAACTCAGATCGTGTTAACTTTATATATTTCAATGAAATAAAATTATAATAAAATGTATCTCCTCCCAAAAATGAAGTTACAAAAAATTAACGCTATTGCATTTTGCTATAGCAAAATGACATAGCTGTGTTGTAAAAAAACTTGGGTCGGGTTACTTTTTAAGTAATCTATTTAGATTGTTTTACGTTTTCGATTTTCCCGTGTTTTAAGATTGCTTCGCTTGATGCTGAGATAAGAAACCTCGCAAAGACTGAGTGCTTTTCTTAGACTTGCCATAAATAGTTTTTCATCATGTGGTAAGTTGTTTTTTTCCCAGCTTAACACAAGACTTTCAGCTTGTGCCAAGTCTTAAGTAAGCCCTGTCATCCTGAGTGTTCCGAAGGAACGTATCGAAGGATGAAACTGGCACTTCGATACGCCATTTCATGCCTACTCATTGTGACAATGTGATTGCTTCGCAAGAATTCCTTTGTGAGATACCTCGCAAAGACGAAAAGAGCGTGTCTCTACGAGGAATCTACTTGCTATATTACAGCTTCTTAAGTTTTCGAAGCAAAGTTGAATGCGATATTCCGAGTAATTTTGCAGCTTTAGTATGATTGTTATCTGTTTCTTTCAGAACCCGAAAAATCGTCTCCTTTTCAATTTCAAGCAGATTTTTAAGCTTGATTTTTTCAAATATTATTTCTTCAATGCTGAGACTATTTCCGTTTTCAAAATTTTCCGGTTCAAGAGTATCTGTTTTCAGCATAATAATAGCTTTCTCAACCATGTTTTTCAATTTTCTAACATTTCCAGGGAAAGGATATTTTTTTAATTTGTCAATAACAGCAACATTAATTTTCGGAATCGGTTTTTTTAAAGTTTCAGAAAACTCACGAACAAAATGTTCAAGTAAAGGTTGAATATCAGAAGGTCGTTCTCTTAGAGGTGGAATAGTTATAGTAATCGTATTTATGCGGTGTAGTAAATCAAGGCGGAAAGTGTTTTTCTCAATTAGTTCATCAATATTTTTATTGGTAGCAGAAATGATTCTAAAATCTACTTGCATCTCACTTTTAGCACCCAGTTTTTTTATTTTCTTATCATCCAGTACTCTCAACATTTTTGCCTGTAAAGCAACCGGAGTATCTGCTATTTCATCCAGGAAAAGAGTTCCTTTATTAGCTAATTCCAGGTAGCCGATTTTATCTGAAATTGCTCCTGTAAAACTTCCTTTTAAATACCCGAAGAATTCGCTTTCCACCAGTGAGTCAGGAATGGAAGAACAATTCACAGAAACTATTAAATGTTCCTTTCGTAAACTGGCATAGTGAATAATATTTGCAATGATTTCTTTTCCTGTTCCGCTTTCTCCTATTATCAAAACATTTGTATTGGGGTGACCAGCGATTGTCATTGCTAGTTCCATGACTTTTTTAATTTGTTTGCTATTTCCAATAAATCTCATATTGATTTTTTTAGTTAAAGCCTCAGAAATGAGGGATTTACTTCTTTGAAGTTCAGTAATTTTTATTGAGCTTTCCTCGAATTTTTTTTGCAAACCAGCTATTTTTTCAATCATTTCACTATTCAGAATTTTATCTTTTACCGCTGAATAAAGCTGAAAATATTCGAGAGCGGTTTTGTAATCTTTCTTTTTTTCAGAGATTTCACTTAATAATTGATAACAATTTTTAACTTGCTCCTGAACTTGTTGTTTTTGAGAAAGCTCTAAACTTTGTTTTATAAAATCAATTGCTTTTTCATATTCACCTTTTTTCAAGTATATACTCCCAATATATTCCAGAAAATAGGGAAGGTATTTTTCTATTTTAGTTTTTATGGCAATATCATAGGCTTGCTTGTAATATTCCAGCGCTTTGTCAAACCGTTTAATATCTTCATAAACACCACCGATATTGCTTGTATAAATCGCACGATGCGTAGTCAAATTTATTTTTTCTGCGATATCCAGAGCTCTATGATAATATTCCAATGTTTTTGATGAATCTTCATTGCTATAAGAAACACCCAAATTATTCAGAACTTTAGCTACTCCTTCTAAAAAATCTATTTTTTCATAAATTTTTATCACTTTTAGATAGTACTCTCTTCCTTTATCAAATTGTTTTAATCTACAATAATTTACTCCTGTACTTTCCAGAGATTCCGCATATCGCATCATCTGTTTTTGGTTTTCGGTCATTTCCAGAATCTCTTTATTTTGCTCAAATATTTTATTGGCATTTAATAGATATTCAATACTTTCATCATATTTTCCCATAGAATTATATACCGTACCCAATTCTTTAATAGAAATTGCACTTTGAATTGGATCATTTTGCTCTTGAAAAATAGCTATTGCTTCTCTTAAGAAGTTAATTGCATCTTCATAATCTGCCGTTAAACATAATGATCTTCCAAGTAGTAATAAAACTTCTGCTTTTTCTTTGAGATTACCCTTTACTTCATAAAGTGGGAATAATTCTTTTGCAATCTTAATTACTTGAAAAATATCACTAATTAGAGAGTATTTTTTTAATAATTCACTCAATAGTAGAATTATATTTTCTTCTTGAAATGTTTTTTTACTTCTTGTAATTCATTCTCTAATTTTTCTATGGTTTTATCTATCTTTTTCGTCATTTCATTTCCCCTTTTGGTTTTTAAACTGTTTTTTATCCCATTGATAAAAATCATTAAATTTCCTAAATTTAAAAGCTTCCCCCTCTTTTTTTATTGTTGTAAAGTTGTCTTATTCTTCTAATTTCATTTATTAGAACAACGTCTTTTTCAATAAAGCAATCATAATATTGAGACAGTTCATTTCTTTCAATATTCCTCTCCAAACAAATATCATCATATAGCTTTAACTCAATAAATAGTGCTTTGAAAATCTTAGGTTCATTCTTATTCATAATATCCTCTAATTTTTCTAATATTTGTTTTTTCAATTCACGTTATTCAATCTTCAATACTCGTATTTACTTCCTCCAATAAATTCCCTGAGAACAGAACCTTTGGGAACGGATGAATCATCGGAAACTGATTCGATCTGATTTAGAAAATTATAGGTTCTTTGAGCACGAAGATTGGCGTCTTCTCGTTCGGGATTATCTTTGTAATTGTCTTTCCACCGACTGAATTCATCAAAAAGTTTAGCCTTATAAAGTGCAATCTCATAAGGCATTCCGCTGGAAATCACGTAATCTGCCCTGCTCTGGTTGGGAATGATATGCCGCATTTCGCTGGCTCGCACGTAATGCCAATGTTCCAAAGTCTGCTGAGGTTTGTAAGCTCGATGCGTGGCATCCCGCAGCATACGTCGCATCAGGCGAATATCCGACCAGCGGATGTATTTGCCATTATCATCTTTCACCTGCAGCAGCGATTCGATGTAAACTTTGAATTTCTGATTGTCGGGAATACTTTCGCTCATGGGAGGGTAAAGTCCGTGTAAACTGTCGATCAGCAGAATTTCGTTTTTTTCCAGTTTCATTTTAGTTCGATTTAAATGACGTGTTCCGGTCTTGAAATCGTAAAATGGAATAGCAACTTCTTCACCTGCACACAATCTGGAAATATGTTCGTTGATCAGCGGAATATCAAGTGCCTGGGGAGTTTCAAAATCGTAATCTCCGTATTCATCTTTTGGATGCATGGCCAGATCGAAAAAATAATGATCGACCACGAAAGCTTTGAATTTCAATCCGATTTTATTTAAATGCTCTTCCAGTTTTATGGTTGTTGTAGTTTTACCGGATGAAGAAGGTCCGCTCACAAAAACCATTTTCAGGTCCTTGCTGCGCTCTGTGATCAATTTAGCTGCGATGGAAATATCTTCCTGATAAAATTCTTCGCATTCATGCACGACATGCGGAAAACGTCCATTTCTGATGTGTTTGTTAATTGCTTCGATTGTATGCAGATCGTGATCAACTGTCCAGTCAAGGATATGCCAGAGTTTGGACCATGGAATATTATTGGATGGGGTAGAGGCTTTCAGAGTTGTTTCTTCGCGTTTCTGTTTCTTTTCATTTCGATACAAAATATAAGCTTTGGCAACCTGAACATGTCCGTTCGTGATGAGAGCTTTTTCCACACAATCCTGAATTTCCTCGATGTGCGGTTTATCTCCGTCGGGATGCCTTTTTTCCATGTTTTCTAAAACATCATCAGCTAATTTTTCTGCCGTAAGTTTATCTCTGCCGCCCACCGACACTGCAGCCCGGTAGATAGCATTGGCTATTCTTTCCTTTTTGAACGGAACTACTGCCCCGCTGCGTTTGATCACAAATTTAAATTGAGTCATTTCTTTTACCTCCGAATTTAGATATTTCAGAATTACCGGATCACTAATTCATCAATATACTAAATTACGCTTTTCAAATATAATGTTGGTTCAATCGTCTCGATTGAACTTGAAGTTTCATCAGATCGTCCCGATCTGAAAAACCACCTCATCCAATATTTGAGAGACGAAAACCCAAAGCTTTGTGCACATAATATTCCAACCGTTCCGAAGGATTACACACCCCACGGCTAAAGCCGCACCCCTCTCAAGAGGGGAATTAAGCGTTCGGAAGGTTTTCAATCTTCAATTTTCACTCTTCAATTTTCACTCTTCAATTTTCACTCTTCAATCTTCAATCTTCAATCTTCGATCTTCAATTTCATTTCGTTCTCAACTCCTATGAAACACACCCGTAATTACTTTCTTTACAAGCACATAAAATTTTATGCTTTCATGCTTCAAAAATGGATTATACTCCTATTCGGGATAGATATCAAAATAATTTGAACCTTCACCAGTAATAAAATCATCAGCATGAAAAACCAAGCTCAAGTACGGGGTTAATACCACCAGTGTTGAAACGGTCTTAACTGCATAAACTTTATTGATTTCATTCTA
>JAUSOT010000233.1 GCA_030656075.1 Candidatus Cloacimonadales bacterium | reverse complement strand
CTTACTTATTGCTTTTTAAATCATTGCTGAATTTGTTATGCAAAGGAATTATGTCAAGAGCAACGATGTGATGGATTTGATCAAAAATGGGATTTTGTATGAGAAGAGCAAAATAAAGTTTGACATTTGAATCCAATTGTTAGAAATTACACACAGTGTATAGAAAGGAAACAATGTGTAACGTGGAGGACGAATGGTTACGAGAACTGAACGGGATAAAGATCGCAAAAAACAGGAGATCATGGATGCGGCTGAGAAACTATTTGCCGAGAAAGGCTTCAGTCATGTGAAGATGGAAGAGATTGCCAAAGAAGCTGAATTCACCCGAAAAACGCTTTATGCTTATTTTTCTCACAAAGAAGATCTTTATAGACAGGTTTTCTTGAACATTGCCATTCAACGCTGGAACTTTTTGGTGGAAAAAATGAAGGTTGTTGAGAATGGAATTCCACGCATTCGAGCTTTTGGAGAAGCAAATTACGAATATACGATAGCAAATCCGGAGCATTTCAAGTTGATAGTTCATATAGATCAGAAAGGAATTCAACCGGAAGCACATGATGATATCTTTCAAATAAAAATTAACAATGCCAGAAAGGAAATTCAGCAGCTTTTGAGAGATGCTTATGCGTTTGGACAACAGCAGGGAAACATCCGCTCCGACCTGAATGTACAGAGGAATATAGTTCATCTGAGCATCAGTCTGCGTTCTATGTTGAATGAGATCGTATTGGGTTATGAAGAGAAGGAATTCTATGATGAATTCCTGGAGTTATTTATAGAAGCATTAAAAGTATGATTGATTGACTCGCGTTCTATGCTTGAGCTACAATTCATTCAATCCAGGCTAATCAATGTTTCTTGTTCCCAAACTCCTATTTGGGAACAGAATTGAAAGCGAAACTCAGTTTCGCATAAACTTCCGCACCCAAGCAGAGTTTAGGAGCGAGGATTATTTGAAAATATTATGGAGGAAAAATGAAAAAAAGTTGTTTGATGTTTTTTGTGCTGTTACCGTTTATCTTATCTGCCCAACTAATGGACATGCCGGAAGGGATTTCCTATTGTGATGTATTAGACATGTGTTTTGTGTCCTGCTGGAACAGTGCAAATGTAGTGCTGATCGATAGTGAAGGAACACAAAGTGAATTCCTGACAGGATTATCTAATTGTGCTAATAATCTTTTGGTGGGATCGGTGCTTTACATTACTTATGGAACTCATGTGAAAGCGTATGATATTTTCACTTCAACGGAGATTTTTGATATTTATCTCAGCGGTGCTGTAGATGCAGATGGGCTGGCTATGGCAAATGACGGATTTTTGTATGTTGTCTCTCACAATAACAAAGTTTTCAAAATCGATGTTGATCAGCAAACTTCAGAATTATTTGCTTATGGAAGTATCGGAACTTACGATCAGGATATGATCTACGACGCGGAATACAATCGATTATTGATCTGCTCGTATCAAACAAATTGCCCGATCTTTGCCGTAAGCTTACCAAATGGCGAAATATCGATCGCTTGCGAAACCGGATTGAATAACCTAGATAGATTAGCAACAGATTCCGCAGGAAATATCTATGTGGCTTGTTGGGAAACGAACTCAATTTACAAATACAACAATGAATTTGTCGGAGATCCTGAAATTGTTTCGGATGGACACAACGGTCCCTCTGGGATCGAAGTAAATTCAACGGACAATTTGCTTTATGTTTCGAATTTTTATCTTGATACGGTTGATGTGATTCAGCTGCCGGGTGTTGGTGTGGAACAGGAAAATTTAATTCAACCCAAGATAGAACTTCAGCAAAATTATCCAAATCCATTCAATCCAACTACGACGATTACATTTAATTTAAACACCCGTCTTCGCCAAGGCTATGCCGGGCAGGCCAAAACAACCGAAAACACCGAACTTGTAATCTATGATTTGAAAGGCCGGAAAGTGAAAATCTTTCCTGTCATCCTGAGCGAAGTCGAAGGACAAACTTCAATTATCTGGAACGGAACTGACAACAACAACCAACTTGTCTCATCTGGAATTTATTTCTATAAATTGCAGGCTGAAGGTATTTTTCAAACTAAGAAAATGGTTTTGCTGAAATAATTGCAATTAAGCTTTTGCCAGTATGTTAAGTCTGCCAAGTCTTTGAAAACCTGGCAGATTTTTTTTAAATCTCTTGCTTTTTAATTGGTGCTCAGAATAAAGTAGAAAATAAATTTCGGAGGTCAAAAATGAAACGAAATTATAAAATCAGTTCTTTACTGGGAATAATACTTGTAAGCACTCTTTCTGCCCAGCCCTGGCAGCAGAATGATACGATTTTCAATACCAGCGGTGTGCCGAGTCTGACATTTTCCCAACCCCGTTTTGCCGATCTGGATGGAGATGGTGACCAGGACATGATCATGGGAAGTTCCAGCGAAGCTCCATTTTATGCGGAAAATATCGGAACTGTAACTTCGCCTGCATTTACGGAAGGTGATGATATTTTTGCAGGAATTTCAGCGCTCGATGCGGAAATGGGAGTTTGTGCCGATCTGGATAACGATGGAGATCTTGATTTCATCACCAGCGGCTTTACCGGATTGAATTATTTTGAAAATATCGGTACGACAACAGCGCCTTCCTTTCTGGAGATCACAGGATTTTTTACAGGCTTGAATGCGGGACAGATTCCCGTTCCCGACCTGGCAGATGTGGATGCTGATGATGATCTGGATATGGTAGTTGGTTTCAGCGAAAATGGGGCAGTAATAATCTATCTGAATATCGGCACGGTTACGGCAGCACAATTTTCGGAAAGCAGTGTTATCGAGATCGGAGATGTGGGACTTTATGCTTATCCGAATTTCTGCGATCCGGATGCGGATGGTGACCAGGATATCGTCGTGGGACGTGATAATTATGGCTTTGTTTATTATCAGAATAACGGCACTCCGCAAAGTGGATTGTGGGAAGTGAATACTGCTGTTTTCACAGGATTAGGAGATGAAACTTACTGGAATTCACCCGATCTGGTTGATCTGAATGGCAATGGGACGCTTGATCTGATCTTTGGACAGGCAGCAGGTCCATTGTATTATTATGTGAATACAGGAACACCGGAAGTTCCTTCCTGGCAACAGAATACAACCCTTTTCGGTGGTATTATCGATGTGGGCGGCGCCAGCAATCCTGTATTTTATGATTTCGATGGTGACGGTGATCTGGATCTGATCAGCGGCAGCCAACTGGGAAATATAAAATATTATCAAAATGTTGGAACTTCCTACGCACCGGCCTGGTTGGAAGACAGCAGTTATTTTGCCAGTATCGATCATTCCATATATTCGGCTGTCACTATTGGAGATGTGAATGGCGACGGCCTTCCCGATGCGATCGTGGGAGATTTGAACGGACATTTCTTTTATCATCAAAACACCGGAACAGGTTTTTTCTGGGATATGGAAACGCTTGCTTCTGTGAACCTGGGAGGTTGGTCAGCGCCGCGCTTGGTAGATATGGATGAGGATGGCGACCTGGATATTGTGGCTGGAAATGAAGCTGGAAACCTTTTTTATTTTGAAAATCAGGGTTCACCATCAATACCCTTCTGGGTGGAAATCGGAGAATTCTTCAATGGTATCGATATTGGTTCAAATTGTGTACCCACCATCGGCGATCTGAATCTGGATAATAGTCCGGATCTGATAACGGGAGATTTATGGAGTGAAATACAATTCTTTGAAAATATTGGAGGAATCTGGCAGGAAAATCCCGAATATGTTTCCGGTATCACAGGGGCACAAAATACTGCTCCCGCTCTGGTTGATCTGGATAATGACGGCGACCTGGACCTGGCTCTGGGAAATTATAACGGTACCTTTAATTATTATGAAAATCTTCATTTTATTGTGGATAACGATCCTGAACTACCACAAGCCCCTGATTTCAAATTGAGTAACTATCCCAATCCTTTCAATCCCAGCACAACGATTGCATTTGAAATTAGCAACAAACAAAACGAACCAGTCGAACTTGAAATCTATAATCTGAAAGGCCAGAAAGTGAAAGTTTTGGAGTGCAGCAATTCTGTTGCTGCATACGCGAGGGACTCGCGTTCCACTCAATCCGTTGTGTGGAACGGCACCGATGAAAGCAATCATCCTGTTGCATCCGGAATATATTTCTACAAACTGAAAGCAGGAGTATCTTCACAAACAAAAAAAATGATTTTGATGAAATAGTGCCGCAAACAGCCTGTTTGCGTCAATTTCAAACCTGCCGGTTTTCCAAAACATGGAAGGTTTTATCGTATTCATAACAAAAAAGCCCCCGAAAATTCGAGGGCTTTCTCAAAACAGATTTATTCTAGAAACCGCCTGGTTTAGTAGCAGCTTTCAATTGTTTTAAAATATCGCGTTTCCCACTGATTTCTTTCAAGGCAGATGGATCGTCAGTACGTTCCTGGGCTTTGTTTAAAAAAGATTCTTCCTGGCAGAAAAAGTCGTAAGCTTCCTGTTTCACTTTATCGCGATCTGCCACAAGCTTATCAGCTTTCTCACCGTAATAAACACTTTTATCTTTGTATTTTTCCTCATAATCCAGGAATTTTTCATACTTTTCATAGCCATAATTAAAATTGATCTGAGCCAGAATCAGATAGGAGTCGTAGAGCTTATTATCAAGTCCCATTGCCAGATTTGCCATTTCAGCAGCTTTCGTATTATTTTTCATTGCCAGATAGACATCAGCAAGACGGAAAAAGACTTTTGGTTCGTTTGGAGCGATTTTTTTAAGTGAAAGAAGCGTTTTCAAAGCTTCATCATTTTGGTCGGTAACTCGATAAGCTCCCGCCAGATTCAAATAAGCGTTTACATTTTGCGGCTGTTCTATCAAGACTTCTTTGTATTTGGCAATTGCATTTTTCAGTTTTCCGGTTTTCAGATAGCATTTTGCCAGTTTCTTTTGTAAACTATCGATGTCAGGATAAGCATTTGTGGCGAATTCCAGCGGCTGGATCGCGGCATCATACATTTCCTGATCGTAAAACAAAATTCCCAGAGCAAGTTGAGCTTCGGCATAATTCGGATCTAATTCGACCGCCTTTTCAAAAGCTGCCTGAGCTTCGTCAAAATATTCGATCTCAGTATAAATGGACCCGATCCTGTACCAGACTTCCTTGTTATTTTCATCGAGTTCAACAATTTTTTCCAGGTTCCCGGCAGCAGCTTCATACTCTCCCAACTTTTCATAAGTTTTGCTCAGGTAATCCAACATCGTCACATTCTCAGGATCGAGTTCAAGCCCCTGTTCATAAAATTCAGAGGATTTCTGATAATCTTTTTGCAAGAATTTAATAGCTCCCAGATAGAGATAAGTTTCCACGATAGTCGGATCGATTTTAACCAGGCTGAGAAAAGATTCTTCGGCGGATTGCAGATTTTTGCTATTAAACTGCTGAAGCCCGATATCCAGTAGTTTCTGAATTTCAGCGCTAACCGAATCCTTGATTTTTATTACCAAATTGATTTTTATTGCTTCTATCCGTTCTTCCTTCTTTTTAGTTACATCAAAAATGATAGGAAATACATCTTTGGTTATCATGCTGTACACAGTTAGCTGCACTTTGAAGGTGGCGATATCTACAACGGAAACACTTCCCCAGATAACAAAATTAGCGTTCAGTTCAGTACCAATTGCAGCTGCTTCGGCAGTTCCGATATAATCGTACCCTAAACTTTTAAAAACTTTATCAGCATCTTTCAGCTTGATAAGTTCAAGATTATTATCTTCATCGAAAACCGACTGGAAATCTTTGTTTTTCATAGCATTATAAACATATTCACTATGACCGACTCTTTGAAAATTAACAATGGCGACTTTTTCAACTTCAGCCAGAAGCGAGCCAGCCAGCAAGGTTATCAGCGCAAATGTAAAAACTATTTTTTTCACTTTTCCTCCAGAAATTTATTCAATAAAACTCACATACATTTTTTTTAATATCCATATTGAGGCAAGGTTTTTTATTCAAATCCATTCCTTTCTCTGTTAAATAATCAGAATAATCGATAGATAAACAGTTTACCGGATTGCAAAGATATAATGCCTTTTTCAGTCATCAAGACATTGCTGATACTACAGAAACTATCGGTAAAATCACTTTGTTTTGGAATGTATCGGAAATTTGTAAATTTGATACCAGTGACGGCTGAAAATGAAAAAAGGGAAATGATATCTCCGGGAAAACCCTCGATTTGATGCTCTCCCGGACATAAAACTTTCATCACGCCCTGATCATCGAATATCTCCAGAATTCTATTATTCGGATAATTCCAGAAAAACAGCAGGTTATTAATATAATGATCGGAGCGATTTCCGGCAGCCGAAAATATTCTGATTTTCCGTGGGAAAAAACGTTCTGCAAAAATTATGGATTTTTCTAAATCTGTCGTATCCTGGTCGGGAATGTGAACGATCTTGGTCTGAGAAAAATATTCAATGGTTTCATCGCTAACCGAATCCAGATCTCCGACGATATACTGCGGATCTAACCCAAGTTTGCGGCAGGTTTCCGCTCCTCCGTCGGCTGCGATCAGGATATTTGTACCTTTCAGATTCTGTCTCAAAACATCCTCTTGAGGTGCTGCTCCATTGGCAATAATCGTTACAATTTCTATATCACTCATAAACCCTAAAAGTTAATTCGTTCCTGCGAAAGCAAGTTTTTTTCTCAGGAATCAGGAAAATTTATCTTTTAAAAAATCTACTGTCTTCTTTAGGAAAGCATCTATCAGGATACCAAAACAGCCCATAATTACAAAGTACAAAAGCATTTGCGGATATTGCAGCAGATAGCGGAAATCCAGCAATCGAAATCCCAAGCCGCTATTCACTCCCAGCATTTCAGCCGCAATTATCACCGACCAGCCCAATCCCCAGATGATACGGAAAAGATTGATGAATCCAATCAAATTCAAGGGTATTAGAACGAACCTGATGATCTGAAAACGGGATGCGCCGGAAACATTTGCTTCGTCCAGATATTCGTGCGGGATGGAAGAAAACAACTCGGAAGCTGCAATGAGAGTGGGGAAAAAAAGTGTGATGAACATTATGAATGTTACAGATCCTTCACCCAATCCGAACCAGAGAATGGCAAACGGCAGCCAGGCAAATGGAGAAATATGCCGGATGAAATTAATCAAAGGCAAGAAAAGTCTCAAGAAAAATTTACTGTAATAAAGCAAATAACCGCAGACAATTCCAACCAGCCAGGCGACGATAGTGGTGATACTGACGCGGAGAAAGGAAAAACTCAGATCAATCAAAATCGTACGAAAAGAAATTTTCAGAGAAAAGAAATCTGAAAAATTTATTTCCAGCGAAACTGCCAGAAGCAGAAGAAAGATTAATACAATAAAAAAGCCTAAAATACTGGCTTTATTCAAATTCAAAGTAAACGTCCTCCGGTTTAACGTTGGTTTCAATATAACCTTTTTCAATCATTTTTCGGACTGCTTTTTCTTCAAAATCTCTGCCTGATTCTTCCAGGTTCATGATGTATTTGGTGTTGTAGAGAGAATTCTTGCTGGTTTGTAATGAAATTCGATAGGAAGTCTGGATGGTCTCAAATGCAACCTGTGGATCCTGGACAAGTTCACTGCAACTTTCTTTTAAACTTCTCAGGAATTTCCGGATTTGCTCGGTTTTATTTGCCAGAGCAGATTCGGTTGCAGCCAGATCACAGCAGGGATGATGAGGATGATCGGCGCTGTACCAATGCAGAATGTGAAAACGGCTGTTAAAATTAAAAATGGGCGGCACATAAAAACTGAGCGCATCGACTTCCCCGGCATTCAAAGCAGCAGCCATTTCCATGGGAGAGCGAAAGTAAACAAATTCCGGTTTTATCTGATGCTCATCTGCCAGCATTTCCGCAAAAATATCCAGGGTGGAAGCGCGCAAAACTCCGATTTTCCTGCCATCCAGATCACTGATCTTCTCAATGTCTTTTTTGGCTATTATGCCGTCGCTTTCTCTTTCCAGGAAGGAGATGATCTTTACATTTCTTCCCTGAGCCACGTCCGACCAAACATAAGTGAAAGGCAGGATAGCCAGATCGATCTTGCCGGCAACAAGCGCTTCGTTAGTTTCCCAACCGGAAGAGAATTTCTTAACTACGAAATCGTTCTGTTTCAATATTTCAAACTTGAAGGCAAAATCGAGAGGAAAATGGTTCAAAGACGGCGAGATAATGCCGATCCGCAATTTACCACTCTGGTTTGTACCGCAGCTTGATAGAATTAGCAAAACAAGTATTCCAATTAATAATTTTTTCATAAGTTCTCCTATTTGTATTAACCTTGTCAGGTTCTCTTTCAAAACTTCCTCCTGCTTGATCCTGCCAAGGTTTCTTGCACCAGTCTTGATTTTTTATCGACCTCATCCCGACCTTCTCCTATCGAGGAGAAGAAGAACAATATTACCTCCTCTCCTCCCAGGAGAGGATTGAGGTGAGGTACATCACTCTATAAATAAACAGCACTCTGCATGAGAACAATTCTTCACTGGTTCCAATGCTCAGCGTTGTAACCAACCAATCACGCTCTACGTACAACTGATTAATTATATTCCCGCTGGAGCGGACATTTCTCATTTCGACGCAGAGCATCGGAACGAGAACATAAAGCGATGGCAGGTGCTCTTCCTCAACCTTGTCAGGATTTCTTTCAAAACTTCCTCCTGCTTGATCCTGCCAAGGTTTCTTGCATTTCTGTTCGACCTCATCCCAGCCTTCTCCTATCGAGGAGAAGGAGAACAATATTACCTCCTCTCCTCCCAGGAGAGGATTGAGGTGAGGTACATCACTCTATAAATAAA
>JAUSOT010000223.1 GCA_030656075.1 Candidatus Cloacimonadales bacterium | reverse complement strand
TGGGTAGCTTCCGGAATGGGGCTTTTCATGTTTGACGGCATCGATTGGTTCTGGTTTGGCACCAGCGTGAAAATGAAAGTCTGGCAGAACAGCGGTTGGTTCTGGAACGAAAATAATCCTGATCCGACTTACTGGTATTATGAAGGTCAGGAACGGTTGTATGGCTCCAATCCAACCTATCCTACAACTCTTTTTGTAGATCCGTTTGGTTTGCTCTGGATAGGAACGGCAGATGCCGGCATTACCATCTTCAATATAAAAAGAGATACATTTACGAATTTAACTGTTGATAATTCACCTTTGATTTCCAATAGTATTACTTCTTTAGTTTACGAAGAATCTTCAGGAACATTGTATATCGGAACAATTGACGGTATGAATTCAGTAGAAATCGGGATTTCTGCTGAAAATAATTTAGAAGAAAAACTTAATAAAACCATCGCTTTCCCCAATCCGTTTTACCCGGAAAGAGGAGATGTGATCCGCATCGAGAATTCTGATAGCTACACCATGCCGGCTGGCCAAACAAAATGCTTCATCTACGATTTAAATGGTGAATTGATCGTGAAATTGGAAAAGAATTTATACGAACAATTCAGTTGGGACGGCACAAACAGCCATGGTAAAAAATGCAGTTCTGGAATGTATTTCTACTTGATATCAGCGCCAAATGGCCAGACATCCAAAGGCAAGATAGCTCTGATCAGATAAGAATGAAAAAACTGCTGTTTATTAGTTCTTACGATTCTTCCTTCGTGAAATCCGATATTGGGATTTTGGGAAAACACTTCCACTTGGATATCCCTAAATTCAAAAAATCGAATCGAACCGGATTTGATTATTTGAAAATGATATTAAGGATTTTCCGGGGAACGTTTAACAACGATCTCGTTTTTTGCTGGTTTGCAGATTTTGCAGGTTTTCTGGCAGTGAAAGCTGCAAATCTTTTTCATAAGAAAGTATTCGTTGTTGTTGGTGGTTATGAAGTTTCCAACTTGCCTGGTTATGGTGGGTTGAACGATAGAAAAAGTGTAAAAAGACTCACATATACTCTCAAAAATGCAACTCGAGTTATTACGATTTCTGATTTCAGTAAATCAGAAATTGATGATTTGAAACTGGATATTGTTCCCGAGAAGATCAGCATCGGAGTTGAGCAGCAGAATATCGAATTCAGTAAATTCAACTTAATAATTACCTCCGGCAGTGTTTCAAAAGAACTTTTTAAACTGAAAGGATTAGATATTTTTGCGCAAGCAACTTCCAATATCGCAGGTTATCAGTTCAAAATTATAGGTCCTTTTGATGAAGAAATCAAACAGCAGCTTCTGGCGATTAATCCGCAAATAGAATTTACCGGTAAATTATCTCATAAGCAATTTCTGGAATTGATAAAAAAAGCCAAAGTCTATTGTCAATTTTCGCAACGTGAATCTTTCGGGCTGGCAATTTTGGAAGCGATGAG
>JAUSOT010000222.1 GCA_030656075.1 Candidatus Cloacimonadales bacterium | reverse complement strand
AGAAAAATTGAGTGATGGCTTTCGGGACGAAAGCAAAAAACTATACGGACTCCTCGGGACGAGAAGTCCAACCGATTACAATTCAATGTTGGTTCAATCGTCTCGCTTGAACCAGATGTTTTCGTTGATCGTCCCGATCTGAGAAAAATTGAGTGATGGCTTTCGGGACGAAAGCAAAAAAAATAATATGGACTCCTCGGGACGAGAAGTCCAGCCGGCACTTCCTTTCGAAGTTTATCTTTCTACTTTTCTTATGATAGAAAATTCGGAAGGAATGAGATGAATACCTTTCCGAATCTTAACAGGAAGAAATGCTCTGTAAGAAGCTTCGGAAAGAAAGTAATCAAAGGAAGAAATGCTCTGTAAGAAGCTTCGGAAAGAAAGTAATCAAATATTAGGCTTTTTCCAGTTCTTTGGCAAAATCAGGCGCACTGGCTCGATAAACTAAACTGGGATGCATTTCCAGTTCTTTGGCTATTTCTTCCACACCCCAGAAATTCTTCTCCAATTTATAGATCATTTCACGTTGGAAGCTTTCACTGCCAAATCCATTTGTCAATCTGAGACTGCTCTCGGAAAAATCCTGAGCTTCTGTTTTTGGTTTAGTAATCAGCGAAACTGTATAAATTATCGCCACAATTAAAAGGATAGCAATAATGATGAGAATGATACTGCTGGGTGTGAGAAAACCTGCCATGCCGCCGATTACTTTCCTGGTAGGTGTGATATTTCCCTGCTGCAAATTCTCGGAACCAGTTCTTTCCAGCTCAGCCAGCTCTTCAGGCGTCATTTCAGACTTTAATTTCTCGGCCATTTCCCGGTAAGGTTTAGCTAATTCCGGTTCGCCGGTTGCTTCATAAAAATAGGCAAAACTAGTATATTGCTGGTATGTAGTGGGTTTTTTAGTAGCATAAATGTCCAGGATCAAGCGAAAAATATCATCGTTCACTTCCTCAACTTCCAACTTATATTTTTCACCCACCACCTGCTGATGTCCCCGGTTGATGGAGATGATCACCATCACTTTATCTTCGGTTGAATAATAATCGAAAGATTCAATCACAGAGCTATTGGGGAAACGAGTGTTCTGGATATTGATATCCTTGCGGCAATTAATGATATTCAACTGAAGATCGTTTTCATTTTGAATGATCTTGTAATCGGGTTTTTGGCTGAAGACAAGAATGCTGCGATCTATGATTCCATAATCTTTATGATACATATCAATGAATAAATTGGCCTGTATAGAAGCGATTATCATCAAAAAAACTAAAACCGCAAAACTCTTCTTCATTATATACACTACCCCAATTTAATTTAACTTCGGCAAGATTTTATGAACTTCATACTTTTGTCAACTACAGAATAATTTTGCGCATAGAATTTAACCATGTGATTATTTTAATTTCTTCCGAGCAATCAGAACATTCTTCTTGATTTTAAGGTTATTGGCATCAAATCGCATCGCTCGAATAAAATAATCATAAGCTTGTTTGTATTGTTTAAGAAGCAGGAAAATACTCCCAATATTGTTTAGAATGTTGGGATTTTCCGGATAATACTCCTCGGCTTCCAATAAAATTTTCAAAGCTTTTTCATCATTTTTTTTAGTCAGTTCCCGGGCTGCGGCATTGAAAAGTTGCTTGGATTTTACATATTTCTCCCGGGCAACAATATCCTGCGAGAGGTTTAGATAGTTCTGATATGACTCGTTTCTGGGATTATAAGCGGAAAGTTCTTCGTAAAGCTTGATAGCTTGTTCCCATTTTTGCTGCATCATGCTGCATTCGGCCAGAGTCAGCAGGTTCATTTCATTGGAAGGCAGCTTTTCATATACTTTCTGCAGATATTCTTCTGCTTCGGGATATTTATGCAAAGACATTAATGCCAGAGCGAGATTGAACAGATTTTCGTGAGAATCATCCAGCAGCACATCTCTTTGAAAAATGGAATAAGCTTTTTCGATCTTGCCTTTGACAAGAAGTTTCTGTCCTTTTTGCCGAAGGCGTTTTTTTTTCTGAAGTTCGAAAAAGCTTTTCACGAGATTTATTTTTCTTCCGTTTTTTGTTCGTAATGCTCTTTTTGTTCTTCAAATTTTTGCATGGCAGCTTCCGCTTTGGCCTTGGCTTCGGCTTTTTTCTGAGCGCGGATTTCTTTCAAGGGATCGAAAATCGCACCGGTGGGGCAGACGTCGGCGCACATACCGCAATTGATGCATTTTTCATAATCGATCACTGCCAGGTTATCCTGCATGGAAATCGCTTCTTTGGGGCATTTTTTAAGGCAGAGACTGCAATTGATGCAGGCGGTTTTGTTGCCGCAGCGTTTTTTAGCTTCCACACCTTTATCGTGAGAAGAACAAAGAATGTGAACGCGTTTCTTAACCGAAACCAATTCGATCAGGTTTCTCGGACAGGCAATCACACAAGCGCCGCAACCGGTACATTTATCTTTGTCGATGATGCGCATGCTGTTTTCATCCGGAGAAATGGCACCAAACATACAAGCTGCGATGCAATCGTTTTGATAAACACAGCCGTAGTTGCACAAGTTCGGCCCGTTGGAAACCAGCACGGTAGCTTTACAGGTAGCGATTCCCTGGTAATCATAACGCAAGAAAGTGTTATTTTTTCCGCCGCTCTGGCAGTGGATGACAGCCACTTTTTTATCAGATGCAGAAGCTTCGATTCCCATGATCCTGGCGATCGCGCCGATCACAGCATCTCCACCGGGAGCGCATTTATTGATCGCCACGCCTTGATTCACAATAGCTTCGGCATAACCACCGCAGCCTGGTTGCCCGCAGGCGCCGCAATTAGCGCCGGGTAATATCCCAACTATTTCATCTATTTTAGGATCGACATGCACCTGAAATTTCTTGGAAGCAAATGCCAGACCCAGACCGTAGAGCAATCCCAACGCTCCCAGAACAATTATTGAATATAGAATAATCATGATTTTCCCCTTACAGTTTTAAGCCGGAAAAGCCCAGGAAGGCCAGAGCCATGCTGCCGGCCACGATCATGGCGATCGGCATGCCTTTCATTGCTCTCGGTAGTTCTGCCTTCTCAAGTTTTTCTCTGATTCCGGCCATCAAAATCAATACCAGCGTAAATCCGACGCCGCCAAAAAGACCGTTCAGGATCGCTTCGATAAAACTGTAATTTTCATTTATATTTAAAATTGCCACACCCAGCACAGCACAATTTGTGGTGATGAGCGGCAGGTAAACACCGAGCGCTTTGTACAAGGCCGGAGCAAGTTTCTGGATAATCATTTCTACCAGTTGAACCAGGGATGCAATGGTGAGAATGAAAGCAATCGTCTGCAGAAATTCCAATTTAAGTGGAATAAGCAGATAAGATTGAATGAGCCAGGTGAAGGTGGAAGCCATGGTCATCACAAAGATCACAGCCATTCCCATCCCGATAGCGCTGTCTAATTTTTTGGAAACACCGATGTAAGGACAAAGTCCCAGGAAACGCATCAACACGAAGTTCTGAACGAAAATGGCTGCTATAGCCATGACGAAAATTTTTCCGATAAATTCCATTTACGTTTCCTCCTTATTTCTTTTTCTTCAGTTTCATGGCGCCCATCAATAAGCCCATCACGATGAAGGCACCCGGAGCCAGGATAGCTACGAGCATCGGTTTATATGATGTTGGAAGCACTTGCATTCCAAGGAACTGGCCAGCGCCCAGAATTTCCCGAATGGTAGCGATCACAGACAAAGCAAGTGTAAATCCCAATCCCATTCCCAAGCCGTCCAGCATCGATTTGAAAACGTTATTTTTCCCGGCAAAAGCTTCTGCTCTTCCCAGAATGATACAGTTTACCACGATCAGCGGAATGAACAGACCAAGACTTTTATGCAGGGCAGGAACGTAGGCTTCCATAACCATATCCACGATGGTCACGAAAGAAGCGATAACCACGATATAGGCTGGAATATGGATTTTGTTGGGAACAAAATTTTTAATGAGCGAGATCATAATATTGGAACAGACCAGCACAAAAGTGGCAGCCAGTCCCATGCCGATGGCATTCATTACGGAAGAGGAAACAGCGAGAGTGGGGCACAATCCCAGAGCCATCACGAAAACCGGATTTTCTTTGATAAATCCTTTGGTGAATTCTTTGATCATTTTGTCACCTCCTCACTTGTTTCAGCTTCCGCAGGAATTAATTTCTCCAATTCCAGTAAGCCATTTTTGATAGAATTGGTGATGGTGCGGGTTGTGATCGTTGCACCGGTGATGCTGATGATGGGTCCGCCGTCTTTATTAACTTTCATTTCGCCTAAACCTTTATCGGAAAATTGAGCCTGGAATTCCGGTTTGATGCAGTTGGCACCTAAACCTGGAGTTTCGGTTTGGGAAATCACTTTTATTTTATTCACGATCAGATCTTTATTAACGCCGACCATCGATTTCACGTCACTGCTATAACCATAAAGTGACGCCAGGAAAACATAACCGACTAAATTTCCATCCGCATCTTTTCCGGCAAAAACATTTTCGGCATTGAAGGTGCCGATGCTGTCGAAAGTAGCTGCTTCGGGTAATACTTCCAGGCGGGCTTCTGCTTTGGCTTTGCGCTGGTTTTCCAGGATGATCGGTTCGGTGAGGCTGTTCACGTAAGCCAGAATACCGCTGGCGATAACCGTGATGACCAACAAAACGAATCCAAGTTTTAGAAAATAACTCATTTCTTCACCTCCCCGAAAATTCTCGGTAATGAGTATTTATCGATCAGCGGAACAGCAATGTTCATCAGCAGGATGGAATAGGAAACGCCTTCCGGATAGCCGCCCACTAAACGAATCACAACCGTGAGGATTCCGCAGCCGATACCAAAAATTATTCTACCTTTTTTGGTCACCGGGGACGTGACCATATCGGTCGCCATGAAGAATGCTCCCAAAATTAAGCCGCCGGCAAAAATATGGAAAAACGGCAGTAAAATCGAAGCAGAAAACAAGCCGTTGATGCCGCCGAAAATGTAAGTAAGAACAAAAACAGTTCCAATATAGCTGATCGGAATGCGCCATTCGATAATGTGTTTGCAAGCGAGATAAGTTGCTCCGATCAAAAGAGCGGCAGCTGAAACCTCACCGATCACTCCGCCGACATTTCCCCAGAACAGGTTTTGGATGGTATCGGTGCTGGAAAGATTATTCAACACGGTTTCCGCCATGTCTCTGCTGACCTGAGTCGTATCTCTCAAAGCCTTCACCACACCAAGCGGTGTAGCAGAAGTGATCACTTCCGGCATGTTTGCCAACTGAACATTCAATCCATTGATAGAGCTTTCAAAGATTTTGCTCAAGGGCTTCGTCGCTGTCCATCCGGCAGTCATCAAAGTCGGCCAGGAAGCCACCATAAAGGCTCTTCCCAATAAGGCCGGATTGAAAATGTTAAATCCCAGTCCGCCAAAAATCTGTTTTCCAATGGCAATAGCAAAGACAGCACCAACCACCGGCAGCCACCAGGGAGAAGCGCTGTTGATATTGAAAGCGATCAACATGCCCGTGACCACTGCACTTCCATCGCTGATGGTGACCGGAACTTTGCGCAACATCTGGATTATCGCTTCAGTGCAGACAGCTGCCACAACTGCATACAGAGTGAGCAGCAACGATTGAATTCCAAAGAAGAAAATACCAGCCAGCAAAGCCGGAGTGAGCGCCAAAACCACCTGCCACATCACAGAGGAAACAGAAATTCTTTGCTTTATGTGCGGTGCTGCCGAAACAGCATAAACATCGCTCATAGATCCTCCAAATTTATCTTTATTATATTAATTTTCAAATCTTGCAAAACCCCTCTTAATCTCCCTTTTCGAAGGGGAGTTAAACGGAATTTATAGTTTCTTTTCACAGGAAGAAATCCGTTTTTATTTTTTGGCTCTTTTTTCACTGATCTTCAGTTTACCGATATCTATCCATTGGATCAATTTGATGTGAGAAGGACACACATAAGAACAGCTTCCGCATTTGATGCAATCCAGCACACCATATTTTTCAGCCATCTCGAAATCTTCGTAGCGCACATTATTGGCGATCAGGCTGGGAACGAGGTTCATAGGACAGATGTCCACGCAGCGTGCACAGCGCAGGCAGGTGTGTTCTTCATCTTTGTGAGCTTCTTTTTTATTGAACAAAACCAGCCCCGAACTGCCTTTGGTCATGGGTGTTTCCAGCGTGGGAATGGCAAATCCCATCATCGGTCCGCCGGAAATAACTTTGCCGATCTCTTCGGTCGTTCCGCCGCAGAATTCCACCAAATCAGCGTAGAGCGTTCCCACTCGTGCTTTGATATTTTTGGGATTTTTAATGATTTTTCCGCTGACAGTGATTACTCTTTCCACCAATGGTTTTTTATAGCGGACTGCTTCGTAAACCGCGATCGCAGTTCCCACGTTTTGCACCACCACGCCCACCGCCATCGGTAAGCCGCCTTTGTTGGGAACGGCTCTATTTGTAGCTGCAAAGATCAATTGTTTTTCTGCGCCTTGAGGATATTTGAGTTTGCAACCAACCACTTTCAGATTAGGCTCATTCTTAAAGAGTTTTTTGAAATGCTTGATCGCATCCGGTTTATTTTCCTCGATGCCGACGATGCCTTTCTTGGCGTTCACAACTTTCATCAGAATCTTCAGTCCGGCAATAATATCTTCTGCCTGTTCCAACATGATGCGATAGTCGGCTGTTAAATAAGGTTCGCATTCCACACCATTCAAAATGATCGTATCGATCGGTTTATCAGCCGGCGGAGAAAGCTTGACGTGCGTAGGAAATCCGGCGCCGCCCATGCCGCAGATACCGGCAGCAGCGATCCTGCTTTTTAGTTCTTCCGCCGAAAGATCCATGTAATTCGTCTCATCCGCCAGTTTGATCCATTTATCCTGCCCGTCACCTGTGATTTCGATCGCTTCGCTCATCGTGCCGGTGGGATGCGAAAATTTGCCGATCCTGGTAACTTTTCCGGAAATGGAGGCATGCATTGGAATGGAAACGAAACCTCCTGCTTCAGCAATCATTTGCCCTGCCAGAACTTCATCTCCGATCTTGACAACCGGTTTAGCAGGAGCACCGATATGTTGAGAAAGAGGGATTATCACTTTGCCGGGAAGAGGCATTTCTTCGATAACTTTATTTTTGGAAAAATGCTTCGAATCGTGAGGGTGAATCCCTCCTGGAAAAGTCTTCAAACCCATATCTTCTCCCTTTTTATTAAATAATATTTATCAAATTTGCGAACCACAATTAAAATCACGAATTTTAAAGCAAGTAATTTTTAATATTGCACGAGCTGTGAAATGCACACATAAATGGTGGACAAAATTATCGCATTTCAGGATGTTGCATCAAAAAAAATAGATAGGATTAAAATTATCGATGCGATTAACTGAATTGGAAAGAAGAACTTTTTCAGCCTTGCTGGTTGCCAGCATCTTTCAGGGATTTGTTCTAAGTTCTTTTCAAACTCAGGATATCATTGCCAAAAAGGCTCTGCATGCGTTGGACTGGCAGGTGACCATCCTGGTGATGCTCTGGCCGCTTTCCAATCTGTTCTCGATCTGGTGGGGAAAAATCCTGGAGCATTCTCACAAGCTTTCACGGTATTTCATCCTCGCTGGGATTTTTGGCAGACTTGTCCTGCTATTGATGCTCTGGATCACAAGTTACTATCAATACATGGGAATCATGATCCTGGTCTTTTCTTTCAATGCCTTCATCAGCCCGGCACAAAATTCGATCCTGCAAAACAACATTCAGAAGCAAAACAGAGGGAATCTCTTCGGTTATACAGCCAGCCTGGTAACACTGGTTTCCATCACTTTCAGTTTTGTAGCAGGAAAATTGCTGGATGTGAATGAAAATTGGTTCCGTTATTTCTTTGCTCTTGTCGGCATATTGGGGCTGATCCATTGCATCATTATGTCGCGCATCAAATTGAAGAAATCACACAATCCGGAGAAAGCATTTCTCTCGCTGCAGGAAGTTTTTTTCAAACCGATCGCCCGCACGATCGAAGTTCTGAAAAAAAATAAAGATTTTGCTGTTTTCCAGAGGAATTTTATGATTTATGGGATTGCCTACATGATTTTATTGCCAGCCATTCCCAAGTATCTGGTGGAAACTCTTAAGATGGAATACTCGCAGACTTTTCTGGCAAAAAGCATTTTATCTCAGGTGGGAATACTTATTCTGGCACCTCTGGCGGGAAGATTTTTCGATAAAAAAAATCCGGCATTTTTCACTGCTTTATCCTTTGCTTTGATCAGTTTTTATCCTATCATTTTGCTTATCTCACTATTTCATGTCGGCACTGTTTACGTTAATTATATTGTTTATTTAGCATTTCTCATTTACAGCGTTGCCATGACCGGCATCGTGATCTCCTGGAATATCAGTTCCATCCAGTTTGCGGGAGATGAAGACGTTTCCATGTATCAGAGCGTACACGTCACTCTCACCGGTATTCGAGGTATGATTGGTCCATTTTTGGGATTATTCATCATGGAAATTCTGGGTATCAAAGCGGTGTTCATAACAGCGATCTTTCTGTTCCTGCTGGCCGCTTATCTCAGTTTCAGGTTATATTTGAGAATGGATGATAAATGCTGGAAATGTACCTATAATCAGGTTTTAGTATATTTCAGAAAAATATTCCCGTTCAATTAGGAGAGAATTTTGCGATTGATTATAATAGCCGTTTTGTTGATAATTTTTTGCTGTAGTTTGAATGCGGCTGTAAACGTTAAATACAGTTCGGGTCTTGCTTCGGAATCGATCCGCACCGAAATGATCGGTCAGGTTGAATATTTCAATATTTTTGAAATGAACAAAGTTTTCAAAGCAACTGTGCAGGAAGATATTCTGGATCAGCGTTTGAACGTGAACATGTATAACGAACAATTCATTTTCCTGATCGATTCATCGTTTTTGATGTTCAAGGGAAAGCAGTACAATTTCACCTATTCTATCATTCAAAAAGACGGGAATTATTTTCTGCCGGTAACTTTTTTAATGAATGTTTTACCTCAAATTCTCAGCAACAGGATCAGCCTGAAAGATGGAAATATCATCGCGGCAAATCCTATCGATAATCGACTGCGGACAATCGTTCTCGATCCCGGTCATGGAGGAAAAGACCCCGGTGCGATCGGCAATTCCAAGACAAATTTTGAGAAAGAACTTACTCTTCTCATTGTTAAAAAACTAAAGAAGAAGATCGAAGATAATATGAATGTGAAAGTGCTGCTGACGCGTGATAAGGATGAATTCGTGTCATTGCAGCAGCGTACTCAGTTTGCCAACAGCAATGCGGCAAATCTGTTTATTTCAATCCATTGCAATGCCCACCGCAATGAAGAGGTGGACGGTATCGAAGTATATTATCTTTCCACAGCCAAAACGGACGAAGCCCGAGCAGTGGAAGCTCTGGAAAACAAGGTTGTTTATGATTATGAAGGCGGGGAGGAAGCCGTGCAGAAATATGACGATCTGGCGTTTATTCTGGCGGATATGGCTCAAAGCGAACACCTGGAGGAAAGCTATCAATTGGGAATGAAACTGCAGAATAACCTGGTGGGAGACACCGGCAGTAATAATAGGGGAGTGAAGCAGGCAAATTTTTATGTTCTGAGAGGAGCCTTCATGCCGGCTGTGCTGGTGGAAGTGGGCTTTCTCAGCAATAAAGCTGAGGAAAAGAAGCTGATAAAACCATCCTACCAGGATAAACTCGTGGAATCATTGTTTCAAGGCATCCAGGATTTTAAATATAAGTATGACCAAATGCAATAAGCAGTTAAGATGAGCTTTCAACAAAAATTTAAAAAGAAATTGACATAACATGTCCTTAACTTTCTTTGTCCCAAATTATTATAGATATGGAGGAATTGATGCCGAATCATAAATCTTGTGAAAAAAGATTGAGACAGGAAGAAAAAAGATCAGCACGTAATCATTATGTGAAAATGACTATCAAAACTTTAGCCAAAAAAATGCGCAGCGAATTACCGATTGAAGACAAAGAAAAACTTTTGTCGGAAGTTTATGCTCAACTGGATAAAGCTGCCAAGAAAGGTGTGATCCACAAAAGAACCGCGTCCCGTAGAAAAGCCCGCATAGCAGCTTATTATAATAAAGAAAAAGCAGCTTCTCTCAATACCGAAGAGAAGTAAAAATATTAATATTTTTTAGTAAGCAGGGCAGACAGAAATGTCTGCCTTTTCTTATATTGGAGAAAATCTGAGCGTGGAAAACTTGAATTTATACCTGGTTATTGCTGTTGTTTTTGTTGTGTGCATTGTTGTTATTATACTAATTATAAAAAGAAAGAAAGTTAAATCCAAAGATAACGAACAAGTATCTTCTCTGCAGGAAAAACTGGCTAAAACCAAGAACGGTTTCCTGGGCAAACTGGCTGAAATCGTCAGGCTGCGGGGTAAAGTTAATGAAGATTTGATGGGTGACCTGGAAGAGATGCTGTTGCAGGCAGACGTGGGTGTGAAAGCCAGTATCGATATCATTGAAAAACTACGCGAAGAGATCAGGCTCAACCAGATTAAAAAACCGCAGGAAATTCAAAAATACATGGAAAAGATCATGCGTGATTTGCTGCTCAAAGATTATTCCGCCGAGCAGGATCATTTGAAAATTACTGATAGAAAACCGTTCATTATCCTGTTTGCCGGTGTGAACGGAGTGGGAAAAACAACCACGATCGGCAAACTGGCCAAGCGTTTCACTTTAATGGGGAAATCAGTAATGCTGATTGCCGGAGATACATTCCGCGCTGCTGCGGTGGAACAGGTTTCCATCTGGGCGGAGCGAGCCGGAGCTTCCATCGTCAAACAGCAGCAGGGAGCCGATCCTTCTTCGGTGGTTTATGACGGTGTGATGAGCGCCGTGAATAAAAAGATCGATGTGGTTCTCATCGATACAGCCGGCCGACAGCATACAAAAGTCAATTTGATGAACGAGCTTTCCAAGATAGTGCGCACAATTCAGAAGATCGTTCCGGACGGACCGCATGAAACGCTCCTCGTTGTGGATGCAACCACCGGGCAAAATGCCATCACTCAAGCTGAGATTTTTAATGAAGCGACAAAACTTTCGGGTTTAGTCTTGACTAAGCTGGATGGAACTGCCAAAGGCGGAATTGTGATAGGCATCAAGCATCAACTTAATATTCCGGTAAAATTGATCGGAGTGGGTGAAACGGTAGCCGATCTTCGTGATTTTGATGTGAATGAATTTGTGGATGCGATCTTTGAATAATTGACAACACGGAGCCACGGAGACACAGAGTACACAGAGTTAGAAAATTTGGTTGGACAGGATAACAGGATTAACAGATAAAATCATAAAATTTCTCGTCACTATGCTCTGCGTAGTGACTTTTTATCAACAATCTCATTACCAAGTTTGTCTTGGGAATGCACTGAAAGCGATAAAATAGCGTACATCAACCTGCCAGGTTGAAAAAGAACAGCAAATTGGCAGCTTGCTGTTCTTTCAAATGGATGAAGATAGAGACGATCTGGCAAAACATCTGATTTTTCCCGTTTTAGCAGATTTTTTTCAGCTTCGTTGAACTCTAACAAATCCATTGTTTTTTGCAGGAAATTCTCCAGGTTTTGGATCGAATAATCATTAAACAAACTGTCATTCGCTACAATGAACCGGAAATGCTCACTTTCGAAAACCGGCCAATTCCTGGTATGAAAACTAACAGGTGAAATATAGCATCCATCTTTGAAATAAAGAGTTTTTCGGTAATTTTCATTTGGAAAATCCAACTCAACAGCAGCATATTCTTCAGCGAAATTCTCGATTTTAGTTGAGTATTCCGAGTCTTTCAAATCTATCGGCATGAAATATGAAATGAAACACTTCAGATCGACATTTTCGTAAGTAATGCCCAGGCGGTTGCATCCGGCAAGTTCATCGGGATGAACAAAGATCTTCAGATTCGGAAGCTGGTTCACATAAGCTTCGGTGAAAAGCTTGATTCGGATTGGCGAAAATGCTAAGAGATTTCCTACAAGAAGGCAGATTGCAACAAATATAATTATCTTTCTTATGATATAAACTCTGCCGGAACCATTTCAGATTCCGGCTTGATATTTTTTAGTCTTTTTTAATTTCGTTTTTTGATGATAACATACTGAACCAGTCCAGTTTACGGGTGATGAACATGACAATTCCCATGATGACGAACAAGCCCAGGTTGCCGATCAGCAGCGCATAATCCTGCAATTGCAGGACAATGTATAAATAGGTGTAAAGCAGAACCAAAATCCCGCAGATGATGCAGGTTACGATCCTGGTTCGCAGAATTGCCTTGGTGTACATAGTGATCAGCGCAATCATGGAAAAGCTGGAAATGATGTAGGCAACTGCAAGTCTCATGTGTTCGGAAAGCGCCAGCAGCAGGCTGTAGAAAATCACTAATCCGACACCGATCAGCAGGTATTGGATTGGGTGAATGGCTTTCTTGTTCATGATCTCGATCATGAAAAAAGTGATGAACGTGAGCATGATGAACATGAGAGCGTATTTGCTGGTGCGCATCGTTTTCTGATATTCATCCACCGGCATTAGCAATTCCACCCCAAAAGCTGATGCCAGAACATTATGTTGGTTTCCTTTCCATTGCTGCGGAAAGTTACGATTCAGATTAAAAATTTTCCATTTCGCCGAAAAACCTTCCTCGGAAACCGATCTTTCCAATGGTAAAAATCCACCACTGAAACTTGGATCACTCCAGGTTGATTTCAAATCAAAGACAGATTCTTTTCCAACAGGAACGAATTGGAGATCTTTACTGCCATTAATATCCAGGATAGTAGAAAACTGGTATGACTTAGCGGTTCGATCGAAATTCAGATTGATATGAATACCGGATTTCACAACATCCTGATCCGGTATTCCGGGATTTGCTGTAAATTTTGTACCGTTCCAATCAAAGATAACAACGTCTTTAATACCTTTCAAATCGGAAATACCAAGTTCGATTGTTGCTTCCTGCCAGACCATCGCCCCGGAATTCAAACTGAGACTCTGGATATCTGGTAGAGAAAATTTTGCATTTATGCATAACTTGGAATTGTACAAGATCATTTCATAGATTCCACGATACCTGATTTCGGGAAAAATCTCACCATTAATATCAAGATTATCCGGTAGAAAATGAGCATAATATTTATTTGTGGAGATCAGGTTTTTGTCTTTATCGTAATTATCAACCAGATAAGGAATTGTCAGGATCGGACCGCTGATGATTTGCGGATCGCCCCATTTGGAGCTTACTTCACGGATGGCAAAATCGCGATTGTTTTGTCTTTCCCGGATCACTGATTGGATCATGTAAGCAGGAATGAGCAGAAATAGGGCAAGAACACTGATAATGATCAATCTGAGTCCGGCTGAGTTTTTCATATTAAATTGCGGCATAACTTCTCCTTAAAAAGTTTATCGTAAATTCTCTGATGTTTCATCGGTCATTCAAACTATCATAGGCAATCTGCTCCTTTCTCATTTACGATTCGACTGAGAAAATTCTTTTAGATGATTATTTTGTCAAAAGGAAAATGGTTTAAATTTTAAATTTGACATAATTTTATTAAAACCTTTTTGAGTTTATCAGAATTTGAATTGGAGATGCTATGAGAAAAAAGATATTTTTGATTTTCTTTGTTATATTTGGAAGTGTGATTTACCCCAAAAATATCTATTTCGGTCCGGGACAGCAGATTGCTACATTTGAAGAAGCTTTTGAGTTCGCTAAAACCGGTGATTATTTAATTCAATCAAGAGTCGATACCTTCAGATTCGAAAAAGGCTGGAAATGGCTTTCTTTTCCAGCATTGGATGATGTTTATTCAATTGAAGGCTATGATCCTGATGTGGCAGAATTTCTTCTGTCAGATATTCTGGATCCTGCTATCTTAGATAAAGTAGAAGCACAGAACTATATAATTTCGTTCGATTATCCTGATTGGTATAACTCTGACCAACAATTTTACAGCACACAGGGATTCAAGTTTCATATGAATGAAGCTGCCTCTCTTGAAGTTCAGGGCTTTGTTGAAAATCCAAATACAACCATGTTCTTGGAAGGAGGTTCAGAGAGAAATTGGCTCGGTTATTTCCTGGAAGAATCGCAATTGGTAACCGACGCTTTTGCACAAATTTGGGACGATCTTTTTGTGATCCAGACCCAACATTGGACAATGACAAAAATTAATAATGTGTGGTATTATTGGCAAACTCCCAGACCGCCGGTATTGGAATATGGAGACATGATCAATGTGCGCTGCTATAATGATCATTCCGATTTCCAATGGTGCAATGATACCCCTGGTGATGAGGAAGAAACAATTCCCGAGACAGAATATTTCCTCTTTACTGAAAAAGCTGATTATATACCGATCTATGTAGAATTTGATCCGGAAGATATTCCTGCCGAAATTGGTGTTTTCGTAGACGGGGTCTGTAAAGGAGCCGCAGCAGTAAAGGATACAACTGCACAGATACTTGCTTATATTGTAGAAGGTGAACAAGGAAATTTGGAGTTCGAATTCTATTATAACAGCAGATCGGAAAATAAGAGATTAGAAACATACAATTGTGTAAGCTCTCAAAATCCTTACCAGGTTCATCAGCAGATAAACGTGAAAGATAAACCCGACGCCTGGCTTGTTACCTTCAGGGAAGGTTCAAACATAATATCTGCACCCGATGAAGTGAGTTTGAGCAATTATCCCAATCCTTTCAATCCAACAACAATGATAGCTTATAGTTTACCTTACGAAGATAAGATTTCTTTGTGTATCTACAATGTGAAAGGACAGCTTGTGAAACAGCTTGTTTCAGGTTCACAACCGGAAGGATATTATGAAATTGTGTGGAATGGAAAAGATGATGCCGGCAAACAGGTTTCCAGCGGAATTTATTACTATCGAATATCAGCTTGCGGAAAAACGTTGCATAAGAAAATGTTAATGTTGAAGTAAAAGCAATACCCCCTCTTTTTCTCCCCCTAATTAGGGGGAGTTAGTGGGGGTTGATTCAATTGATCTTTAAATAAATATTTGTGTCTTTCTGAGGAATTCTTCGTGCTTTTCTCACGAAGAATCTATTAAGAATTCTATCAGTCTTGCATCATGTTTTGTTTGAGATTCTTCCAAAGAACGACGTGCAAGAAACGTCAGAAAGACAATGATGTCATTCCCGTGAAATCGTGAATCTAAATAAAGGTGATCCCCGCTTTCGCGAGGATGATATATCCCCCTGAATAGTGGGGAGTTAGTGGGGGTTGATCCAATTGATCTTTAAATAAATATTTGTGTCTTTCTGAGGAATTCTTCGTGCTTTTCTTGCGAAGAATCTATTAAGAATTCTATCAGCCTTGCATCATGTTTTGTTTGAGATTCTTCCAAAGAACGACGTGCAAGAAACGTCAGAAAGACAATGATGTCATTCCTGTGGAATCGGGAATCTTAGAAAAATAGATCCTCAATCGGAGTCGAGGATGACAAGTCCCCCTTTGGAAGGGGGATTAAGGGGGTTTTGTGAAACCAAAGCTATTTCTTTTCTTCGTGTTAATTTGTGTAAATTCGTGGTTACAATCTGTTACCTGGCACATCAAACTGGACGGCACCGGAGATTTCACAACCATCCAGGAAGGAATCAATGCATCGGTAAATTCCGACACAGTGCTTGTCTATCCCTGTACATATTTCGAAAATCTCGACTTCAATGGCAAAAATATCACGCTTTGCAGTCAGGAACTCACAACCGGGAATTCATAGTATATTACAACAACTATCATAGATGGTCAAAGACTGGAAAGCTGTATTCGAGTCCATAATGGTGAAACTAATGCTCAAGTTCAAGGATTCACTATCCAAAACGGCTTTGGCACTCATTTCTGGGCAAATGACGGAGGTGGTATTCTCGTGCACGATTACAGTACTGCTTACATCACAAATTGTGTTTTCAAATATAACCTGGCTGCTCAAGGAGGAGCGATCTATGCCCGGCATGGTTTCCTGCATTTATCAGGCTTGAGTATCAGGGAAAACTATGCCAGTTGGGGTGGTGCAATTTTCCTGGCAGACGACAGCACGGTTGATTTTAATTCTAACAACAGGTGTAAGTTATACAATAATAATGCCAGCAAAGGTTCAGAGATCTTCACGATGGACACAGGAAATATTCACGTGGTTGTTGATACCTTTTCCGTGTTCAATCCCGACAGATTTTTTGCTGAGTATGTGGAAGGAGCTACATATACATTTGATATTCAAAATAATTGGATGCAACTTGTTTCTCATGACTTGTATGTCGCTGTTGATGGTGACGATACTAATACAGGATTAACTATAAATGATCCATTGAAAAATATTTCCTGGGCAGTGCGCAAAATCCAGGCAGATGAGCAGAATCCCCACACTATACATGTAGCTGCAGGTACTTATTCCTGGGAAACAAACCAACAAATATTCCCATTTGGATGCAAAGAATATGTTTCCATTATCGGAGAAGATATGGAAACAACAATATTAAATAATGATTTTACTGAAAGAACAATTAATGGGTATAACTTAAATGGTACTGTTGAGATTTCTAATTTTAGTTTAAACAATTTCTTTGATTCTGAATATAATATACCATTTTATTTTAATTCTATTGATTCATTAATTATTACAAATATTCAAATAACAGATAATGAAGAGCTTAGAAGCATTCTTACTCATTCTCTTTGCAATATTTCCTATAATAATATTTACATTACCGGCAATTATGCGGAAACTAATTCAGGTATGTTTTTTGCTAGTGTTTCTGGTGTAATGAAAAACTGTTATATTATTGATAACCATCTTTATTCATATTCTGGACCTGGCAGAATGTCAGCAATTGATATGTTAATATTTGATGATATGATAATTGAAAATTGTGTCTTCTCGGATAATACTTCATCTAATGGTGATTGTCATACAATACGAACCACAACCAGTAATCAGAATGAATATGATCTAAAAATGATTAACTGCCTGATTTCAGAAAATTACAGTAATAATGACTGTGTAATGAATGTTTTTGGGGATGGGGCAAATGATTTCGTTAATTGCACATTTGCCAACAATCATTCGGATAATAGTACTATCAAAGCTTATGGAGATATTTCGCTCAAAAACTGTATATTATGGAATAATACCAATTACGAAATTTATATGGTTGATGAAACATCTATCGGCAATACTTATCAACTTGATATAGATTATTGCATAATAAAAAATGGTGAAGCTGGAATTTACAACCAAAACAATGCAAACATCATAAACTGGGGCGAGGGAAATTTAGACGAAGATCCACTTTTCCTTCTTTCGGGAGACGATCCTTATCAGCTCACGGAGTCTTCTCCCTGCATTGATACCGGCACACCGGATACAACCGGTTTGTTTCTGCCGCCCTGGGATCTATTGCATCATCAGAGAATCTGGGACGGTGATGGAAACGGTTCAGCTATCATCGATATGGGATGTTATGAATTTGGTGCGGATTCGGTGGGAGTCACCCAACACCTGATACCCAATACCCCATACCAAATGACCAATTATCCCAATCCTTTCAATCCGGAAACAAAGATCGCTTTCAATCTACCCGAATCCGGTGAAGTGCAGGTTGAGATATTCAACATCAAAGGGCAGAAAGTGAAGACCTTGATGGATTGCACAACTACTTCGGGAAATTTCGAACTCGTCTGGAACGGCAGAAATGATGTTGGAAAACTCGTTGCCAGCAGCGAATATATTGTAATTTTGAAAGTAAATAAAAAAGAGATGGCAGCCCGAAAAATGACGATGTTGAAGTAACGCTTCAACTTCGGAACGGTCGATTCCCCTCTAATAGAGGGGTACGGCTTTAGCCGGGGGGTGTGTAGAACCTTCCGAACGGTGAAAATGAAAATATCCGTATGCGAGAACCTTCCGAACGGTAAATAGATCAAGCTAATCATTCGCCAAGATATAGATTTCTTAAATAAATTATTCCTGTCTTTCTGAGGTAATTTTTAGCTTTGCTTCCGAAGAATCTCAGGTTAAATCTGGCAGCTTTGCTTCTTTATCATAATTGAGGCTCTTCTTCGAATGCATCTGTAAGTCCACTTAAGAGAGACAAAATTACTTCACACTTCCGGAAACGATATTTTCCCTTCCGAATCTTAACGGGAAGAATTTCTCCGTAAGAAGCTTCGGGAAAGTCGTGCGATGTTGCTCGTTGCTCTTTTGTAACGTTGAATGTTTCGATACAAATTATCAAACCTGCCGGATTTACAAAAATCCTTTGACTCAACAACCCTGAAATCGCAAGTTGTTCACCAAAATAATATGAAGATTACGGAGGATTTTTACAGATGAACTATCGAGTGTTGGCGATCAATCCCGGTTCCACATCCACTAAAATTGCAGTTTATGATGACGAGAAAGCGGTATTCACTGTCACTTTGCGCCATAATGCAGAAGAAATCGCTAAATTTGATGGCATTATCGAGCAGTATGAATTCAGAAAGAAATTCGTGCTGGAAGCAATGAAAGAACATAATGTTGCTCCCGCAACTTTAAAAGCAGTTATTGGAAGAGGCGGCTTGGTTAAATCAGTCCCCGGCGGCACCTATAAAGTTAACGAAGCTATGTTGGCAGATTTGAAAAATCCCCAACTCTGGGGTCGGATTCATGCTTCCAATCTGGGCGCTTTCATTGCTGATTCCATTGCTTCGGAATTAAACATTCCAGCCTTTATCGTCGACCCGGTAACGGTGGATGAATTTGAAGATATCGCTCGTATTTCCGGCTGTCCGCAAATTGAACGGAAATCTCTTCTGCATGCTTTGAATATGCGGTATTGCGCTCTCGGTGTAGCCAAAGAACTGGGAGTGAAAAGCTCTGAAATAAACCAGATCGGGGTGCACATGGGCGGTGGCATCAGCGTTGCTGCTATCAAGCGAGGTAAGATCGTGGATGTGAATAATGCCGTGCTGGGCATGGGACCGTTCTCTCCCCAAAGAGCAGGAGCTCTGCCGATCGGAGATCTGCTGGAGATGGCTTTTTCGGGTAAATATACGCATAAGGAAATGATGGGAATGTTCACCAAAACCGGTGGCTTGATCGCTTATCTGGGAACCGATGACGGACGCGAAGTTGTGAAGATGATCGAAGCAGGTGATGCCAGAGCCAAACTGGTATTCGATGCCATGCTTTATCAGATTTCTAAAGAAGTCGGTGCCTGCGCCACAGTTTTGGAAGGCAAAGTCGAGGCGATCTTCCTGACAGGTGGACTGGCTTACAATCCATACGTGGTTGAAGGATTGAAAAAGCGGATTTCTTTTCTGGGAAAAATTCATGTGATTCCCGGCGAAAAAGAAATGGAAGCTCTCAGCCAGGGCGGAATCCGTGTGTTGAAAGGTTTGGGAAAAGCAAAAGAGTATAAATAGGTTTGTGTCTTTGCGTCCGGCAGTTGCCGGATCTTGCAGAATCTTGCGAAGCAATCTTTTGTTTATGAAACGGAGTTTCGAAATCATTTCCGTTCCCAAACGGGAGTTTAGGAACGAGAAAAGAGAAACGAATTGCTCAGAAAGCTAGTTAAATCTGCTCCTTCTCCTCGATAGGAGAAGGTTGGGATGAGGTCGATGAAAAAAAGAAATATTTCGTTAATTATTTTATGCTTAATCATTCTTGCAATGCTGCTTTCCTGCAGTTCCCCAAAAGATGCGGATTGGACGATCCTGATCTACATGGCGGCAGATAATGGTTTGAATACTGCTGCCCTGAATGACATTGAAGAAATGATGACAGCGGAATTTTCGGATGACATCAACGTGATCGTGCAGATCGATGAAAGCCAGTATAGTGAGAGTCCTGCTGCCAAACGCTACCGAATTCATCCCGACAGCAAAAACCTGATTTCCAACCTGGGAGAGATCGACAGCGGCGACTATAATTCCCTCACTGATTTTGCTAACTGGGGATTCAATAAATATCCTTCCGATAAAAAAGCTCTTTTCATCTGGAGTCATGGCAATGGCTGGTATCCTCTGAACAGGGATTTACCTCCAAGCTTTTGTCCCGATGAAGAGAGCAACAGCTTTATAAGTATTTCTGATAAAGATTTTCAGAATGCTCTGAAAAATATTGATAACCGGTTGGATATCCTGCTTCTGGATGCCTGTAATATGCAGACGTTGGAAGTGATAAACGAAATTTATAAATATACCGACTTCTTTATAGCTGCTGAAGATGCCATTAATACTGCCGGTTTTCCCTATCATCTCATTTTATCTGATTGGGAAAATTATGCTAATGTGCAGAATTTAGCGCATGAAATCGCCTTTGATTTTCATTATTACTATTGGCTTGAAGATATTTATCCAATTTCCTGTTCTGTGGTAAAAACATCCGCCTTTCCTGAATTGTTGATGGATATAGCTGAGTTTTCAAATAGATGGGCTGCAGAAGCAGCAAACGATATTTTTCAACAAAGCAGAGAAGCTTGTCTGGAATTTAATGATTCCTGGCCATACAGTTTAGCCGCAGATGTAGATGTGAAAGAGTTCTTTAGTTGGATATTAGAATACAATCCGTCGGATTCTCTGGCTGAATTTTGTGATAGGATAATAACTGATATTGATAGCTGCTTCATCTTTCAAAAAACTGATGATTACCCAACAGGCTACACAACCGATAATGTCGGAACAGGTATTATCTGGTTTCCCGATGCGGAAACTTTTTACTATTTTGAAGACAGATTGAATGAGTATTATCAGCTTGATTTTTCCGCAACCGGCTGGCAGATTTTTGTGGGAAATTCGTTTACGAATTGAGCAGTTATCCACAATAATTCACAAAACTTCTCCACAAATGCTGATAAAATTATTTCTTTATGATTCTAACTATACGCAAAAGAATGAATTGAGCCATTTTCTCAGAAGTGAATAACCTGTGGATAACATGTGTTTCAGATAGAACTGATAATTCTTTTTGACAACGAAATGAGACCTAAAATATTAGTGTGAGTATAAAAATGAAAAAAGGTGATAACGATGAAACGGGATTGGTTGAAAGCAGCTTTTCAGGAAGATTTTGCCGATCCGGGCGATGTGACCGGCGAGGCGATCTTCAGCAATGAAACGAATAGTTTTGTTCTAATTTCTAAAGATGATGGAGTGCTCTGCGGGATTGATGAATTCCAAAATGTATTCACTGCCGTCGATAGTTCGATCAAGATCAAATCGTTTTTCGCCGATTCAGACCTTCTCAAAAAAGGTGATGTCATTGCAGAAATTACAGGTATGGTTTCTGCCATCCTGAAAGCCGAAAGAACAGCTCTAAATATTATTTCGCATCTCAGCGGAATAGCTTCCAAAACAGCTGAATTCGTGAAAGCAGCAGACGGAAAATCGATCATCCTGGACACCCGCAAAACTCTTCCCGGCTGGCGCGAATTGCAGAAATATGCGGTGCGCTGCGGAGGCGGACAGAATCATCGTATGGGGCTTTTCGACATGGTGATGATCAAAGACAATCACATCGATACTGCCGGTGGAATAACGCAGGCAGTTCAAAAAATTAGGAATAAGTGGAAAAATAGATTTAAGATCGAAGTGGAAACGCGAAATCTGCAGGAAGTGAAAGAAGTACTGGAGTGCGGTGTGGACAGGATCATGCTGGATAACATGGATAACGAAACCATGAAGACAGCCGTCGAGATAATTGCAGGGAAGGCAGAAGTGGAAGCCAGCGGCAACATGACTCTCGAACGCATCCCGGAAGTTGCCGAAACCGGGGTGGATTTCATTTCGGTGGGAGAATTGACGCAAAGCGTGAAAGCATTTGATTTTTCATTGAAGAAAAAGTCTTTCTGACGTTTCTGGCAAGGTGTTCTCACGCCTTCGTTTCACTATGGCGGTGCAGGCAGGAAGAATCTCTGCTAAGGACGAGATGTGAAGCTGAAAGAAATTTCATGAGATTCTTCGAGGGTAAAGCTAAAAGATACCTCAGAAAGACAAGATTAGCTCCCCTTCCGAAGGGGTACGGCTAAAGGAAAATTATGGATATAATGACATTAAATGAACAAATATTAGAGTTAAAAAAAGAGCTGGGAAAAAGCATCGTAATTCCGGCTCATCATTACGAGAATCCCGAGATTGTGGAAGTTGCCGATTTCGTGGGTGATTCCTACAAACTGGCGGCAGATTGTGCGAAAATCGATGCGGAATTTATCGTTTTCTGCGGAGTATATTTCATGGCTGAAGCGGCTGATTTGCTCAGCAGTTCAACGCAAAAAGTGCTGATGCCGGATATCGAAGCTCGCTGCCCGATGGCAGATCAGATCGGATATCAGCAGGCAGATAAAGTTTTTCAAAAGATTTCCGGCTGCACGACCAGACAAATTGCACCGGTAGTTTACATGAATTCTACCGCAGAAATCAAGAGTTTCTCCGGCAAATATGGTGGCTCGGTGTGTACCAGTTCCAATGCCGGAAAGATCATCAAGCATTTTCTGGATCAGGATAAAGTTGTATTCTTTGCTCCGGATTACAATCTGGGAAATAACACAGCCAATGAACTTGGGCTGAAGGATAAAGAAATCGTCAAAGTAACTTCAGATTTCCAATGTGTAGGCGGCAATCCCAGCCAAGCGAAGATATTCATTTGGGACGGCTACTGCTATGTTCATAAACGCTTTCTGGTGAATGATATATTAGATTTGCGCACAAAAAATCCAGGTATCAAAATTATCGTTCATCCGGAATGTGACAGGGAAGTGGTCATTAATTCTGATGATTCCGGTTCGACGCAGAAAATTTATGAAGAGATCAAAAAATCTCCAACCGGTTCAATCTGGGGAGTGGGAACGGAATTCAATTTTGTGCAGCGCATCGCCTGGGAATTTCCCGACAAAACTGTGCTGCCGTTAAGAAAATCAATTTGTGGAAACATGGCGAAGATCACTCCTGAAAAATTATTAAAAATTCTGCAATCGGTGCAATCTCACTTGCAGAAAAAAACTGCTTTGGAAGGAATTGTGCAAGTTTCGGAATCTATGAAAAACAATGCTGCCAGGGCATTGCATAAAATGATCGAGATCGTGGAAAAATGATGTCTTTGCGAGGATTCTGCTTGCTGAGACAAACGAAGCAATCTCTGCTTTGCTTTGAAACAGGGGTTTCGATGCAGTCAGCGTTCCCAAAGAGGGCTTTGGGAACGAGAGAAAAATTGGGATTTGGGAACGTGAAGATTCCCGTTTGCACGGGAATGACAAAGAAGGTTTTAAAATGAGAAAAAAAATCGATGTATTGATAATAGGAACCGGTATAGCCGGTCTCACAGCAGCAATTTACCTGAAGGAAGCCGGGCTGGATGTGGTAGTGACAACCAAAGAATCGTCTATCGAAGAAACCAATACGAATTATGCCCAGGGCGGCATCATCGCCTGGAAAGAAGGCGACAAACGCGACAACCTGGAACAGGATATCCTGAAAGCCGGTTGCAATTACAACAACTTGGAAGCAGTGAAACTTTTTGCCATGGAAGGTCCGCAATTGGTTTTAGATTTTTTTATTGATAAATTAAAAACTCAATTTACGCAAACTTCCGAGGGAAAGCTGGATTACACCGAAGAAGCAGCTCATTCCGACCGCCGCGTGCTGCATTTCGCAGACCATACCGGTGATGTTCTTCAAAAAAGTTTGCAGGATTATGCTGCCGGATTGCAGATTCCAATTCTCACAAATCATACGGCCATCGATCTAATCACCAACAATCATCATTCGGACGACTGCCAGGAGTTTTACAAACAACGCGAAGTGATGGGCTGTTATGTTCTCGATAATCTAACCGGTGACGTGATCACTTTTTTTGCCGATAAAGTTATTCTGGCTACAGGCGGTTTGGGAAATCTTTATCAGCACACCACCAATCCTGCTTCTGCTACAGGAGACGGCATGAGTATGGCTTACCGTGCCGGAGCCGATATTATCAATGCCGAGTTCATTCAATTCCATCCCACCGCTTTGTATCACCGGGAGATCAAGCGCTTTTTGATCTCGGAATCTTTGCGGGGAGAAGGCGCCAAATTAAGGGATTCGACCGGGCGATATTTCATGGAAGATTATTCGCCGATGAAAGACCTGGCTCCCCGTGATGTGGTAGCGAGAGCAATTTACAACCAGATGGGAAAGACCGGCAGCGAATATGTTCTTTTGGACATTGCGTCTTTCTACAAAGGTGAAATTCCACTTAAAAAACGTTTCTCCAAAATCTACCAAACCTGTTTGGAAGGTGGGCTTGATATCACAAAAAAACCAATTCCTATTGTTCCGGCAGCGCATTATTTCTGCGGTGGTATCAAAGTAGATCTGGCCGGCAGAAGTTCACTGAAAAATCTTTACGCGATCGGAGAAGTGAGCTGCACAGGATTGCACGGGGCCAATCGTTTGGCTTCTTCTTCTCTTTTGGAAGGTCTGCTTTGGGCAAAACTGGCTGCTGAAGACATTTCGCAGAATTTTGAGAAAATCGAGCAACAGCGAAACAAATTCATTCCCGATTGGAAACGACCCAACGAAGTGGAAGAATTTGATCCGTTGCTTCTTTCGCAGGATTGGAAGGCGATCCAGCTTACCATGTGGAATTATGCCGGTATCATCCGCACTAACAAGGGCTTGGAACGGGCTCGAGCCGATCTTAATTACTATTCACATCGCATTTTTTCATTTTATAAAACTGCCCGGCTCAACAAAGACATTATAGAACTGCGCAATGCAATCGTGAATGCAACTATTATTGTGAATGCGGCAACGCATAACAGCCAGTCGATCGGCTGCCATTTTGTGAAGTGAAGAAAACTTCCGAAGTTTATCTTTCAAGAAAACTCTACTGAAACTTCGGAAGTTTAAAGAAGTTTGATTAATTAAAACCTTGAAAGTGCTAAGCAGGAAGAAAATAAGCAGGAAGCCTTTTCAAGGTTAGGAGAGTGTTGGTTCAATCGTCCCGATTGAATCTAATATTTATTTAGATCGTCCTCGATCAATTCTGTGGGAAGATCTCGAGACGAGAAAATAAAAAATACTTCGGAAGTTTATCTTTCAAGAAAACTCTACTGAAACTTCCGAAGTTTATCTATCAAGAAAACTCTACTGAAACTTCGGAAGTTTATCTATCAAGAAATCTCTTCTGAAACTTCGGAAGTTTAAAGAAGTTTGATTAATTAAAACCTTGAAAGTGCTAAGCAGGAAGAAAATTCGTAAGAAGCCTTTTCAAGGTTAAGATCAAGGTGATCGTTCTACACTTGACACAAAAACTGCCCTTCAAAACTATGCTTTACGTGTGCTAGGTGGGATAGCAAAATTTTAAAAAAGTGTGCTAGGTGGGGAGTCAGCGGTGCCCTGTAACCCGCAATCCGCTCCAGCGGGGCTGAATTCCTGCAGGAGAATGTTGATTTCCATTTTAAGTGTAGTAAGCGGTGTTGAGAGTCAAGCCCGACGCAATTGTGAGCTGCGAATCTTGTCAGGTCCGGAAGGAAGCAGCAATAAGCAGATCTTGCGATGTGCCGTCGGCCAACTTGATTTGAGCTGGCTGCTGCATCTTTCTATGGAATAGATATCGACTGCAGGTGCACACTTTTTATAATGCATAGCGCAGAGGTTATCTGGTTTTGCCGGGATAGAAAAGCAGAGAGTGAAAAATCTATTATCATCTTCCTAATTGCTCCCCTTCATAAGGGGAGATTAAGAGGGGTTTTGTGAGTTTAATGTTTATCTTGAAAATTTGAAAGCTTTTCTGATTGGCTTTAGCAAACCCCCTGTCTCCCCCTTCCAAAGGGGGACGGAGATAATTGAAATCAAAGAATAAAAAGAACAGGATTTTATTATGGCAGAAAAATATTCGGTACCACGCGGAACTTTCGATATTTTGCCAGCTGACAGCTATAAATGGCAATACGTTAAAAAAGTGTTTTCCGAAGTGGCGGCTCAGTTTAATTTTCAGGAAATCGTGACTCCGATCTTTGAACAAACCGATGTTTTTGAACGCAGTGTGGGCGGCAGCTCGGACATCGTGCAGAAAGAAATGTATCGCTTCCAGGATAAAAAAGGCCGAAACTTTGCTCTTCGTCCGGAAGGAACAGCTCCGGTGGTTCGTTCTTTCGTAGAAAATAATCTGGGAATGACGGGTGGAAATACCAAACTTTTCTACCTTGGCCCGATGTTCCGCTACGACCGACCGCAGAAAGGCAGATACCGTCAATTCTATCAATACGGGATAGAAAATATCGGCAGTGATAATCCCTTCATCGATGCGGAAATAATTGCTTTTGGTTATGCCTTCCTTTCCAAACTTGGACTGAAAAACTTTGAACTGGAGATCAACAGTATCGGCTGCTCCAATTGCTCGAAAGATTATAATCAGGCTTTGGTAGAATATTTCACACCAAATTTGGATAAAATGTGTTCCGACTGCAATGAGCGCATCAATAAAAATCCGAAACGATTATTAGATTGTAAAGTTCCTTCCTGCAAAGAGATAGCGAAAGATGCACCCAACATGCTGGAATACCTGGATGAAGATTGCAGAACACATTTTGCTCAGGTTCAAGAATATCTGAACCTGATGAACATTCCGTTCAAAGTAAATCCCAGAATCGTACGCGGTCTGGATTATTACAATAAAACTGCGTTTGAATTTCTGGACAACAATCTGGGAGCGCAAAATGCCTTGATCGGCGGCGGCAGATACAACGGATTGGTGGAGCAGTTTGGCGGCAAAGATACTCCCGGCATCGGCTTTGCCGGAGGTTTTGAAAGATTGCTGCTTTCCATGGAAACGGAAGGAGTTTCGTTTGGCGAAGAACCAAAACCGAATGTTTTTATTGTGGCAATTGGTGAAAAAGCCAAACAACTTACAGCCAAATTGCTTTTCGATCTGCGTACCAATGGAATCAAAGCGGAATACAACCCCGATAAAGAATCTCTGAAAGCGCAAATGAAAGCAGCAGATAAAGAAAAAACCAGATTTACTTTGATTTTAGGCGAAGATGAAATTGCTAAAAATTCTATTATTCTGAAGGAAATGATAAGCGGAGAACAGCAGGAAATTCCGAGAGAAAAATTAGTAACATTCCTGCAGGATAAGCTGAGATGAAATTGAGGGATTTTTTTTCTTGACTCAAAAAGCTGGCACTCTAAAAAAGTGTTTGCTAAAAATGAAATTTAGGTTAGTGTTTTTAGAAAAAAATAATTGGAGGAAGATATGAAATTGAAACCATTAGATGAGCGTGTCGCTATCGAAGTGAAAGAAGATTTGGTCGAGAAAAATGTAGGCGGGATCATCATTCCCGATACAGCTAAAGAGAAACCACAGATTGGCGAAATTATCGCTGTTGGGCCGGGGAGGACTAATGACGAAGGTAAAGTTATTCCACTTCCTTTAAAAATTGGAGATAGAGTGATCTTTTCCAAGTATGGCGGCGATGAGTTTGATATTGAAGGAAAGAAAATCAAGATCATCTCACGCAGTGATATCCTGGCTATAATCGAATAATCTAAAAGGGAGAATGGGCATGATTGAAGTTAATCAAGACACCTTTGAAAACGAAGTATTGAAATCCGAAATTCCGGTTTTAGTAGATTTCTGGGCACCCTGGTGTGGACCCTGCAAAGCGCTATCACCGACCGTGGAAAATATTGCCCGGGAATATGAAGGTAAGTTGAAGGTTTGTAAACTTAACATCGATTCAAGCCCAAACATTGCAAATCGATATTCGATTATGTCGATTCCCACTTTGCTGCTGTTCAAAAATGGTAAGGTTGAAACCCAGATCATCGGTCTGGCCGGCAAAGACAAAATCGTCGGAAAAATTTCGCATCTTATCTAAATATCAGCAGAACAACGACTTTGAAAACCTCCTGAGAGATCGGGAGGTTTTTGATTATTGGTGGTAACTGATATATTATCCGGATTATCAATCGATGCCTTTATCATTTAGATTTTTCAGATACATTTACAAAAATTTCCGTATAATCATTTGAACTTAATACTGTATCATAAAGCCCGACATTCTCGCCTTCGTGTTTCGCAATACCCAAATACACCAGACTGGCGTCTTCGTATCGTTTGAATTTATAGACTGCATCATTCATTAAGGCGCTATTGAAAATATTCAGACTGACAAGCAACTCAAAATCTTTAACACTCAAACCGGTTACTTTTTTGAACAATCCTGGCTCTAATTGTGAGATTACATCGCGCAGACAGCGTTCGCGGAAATCTGTAAGATACATAAACAACGGAATGCGGGTAGCAAATTTGATAAGCTTTTCCTGAATTTGTTTACGCTTGTTTTTGTATTCTTTTTCTTCATCAGAAAGTTCTTTCTTCTCTTTTTTTGAGAGATATTCATCACTTTTTTCTTTGCGGGCTTTTTTCACAGCTTCGGATTTATTGATTATGGTTTCAATATCCTGATTCAAATTTCGAAAACCTTCAATGCTCATCAATGCTTTCATAGCAGCTTCGTTGTTCATCAAGCGTTGCAAGGTTGCATTATCCACATTCACCAGCAAAGCGCTTTCCCAACGTCGAGCAAGCAAGGTTGCGGAAGTGCCGCTCATCGCAATATCCAGAACTCCAGCTGCATCAATTTGTTTCATCGAACTGCCATCGTAGGCCAGAACCGGCAGGAATTTGATAAATTCGGTTACTTTCTTTTCAGGATTGGATTCATCAACATTCAAGCGGCAACTGTAATCGGCAATTTGCCGAAGGGCGCGATCTGGTGCAAAATCGAAGATATAGCATTCCTCTTTGATGATCTGTTCATTATTCGGATGCAATCCGTCAGGATTTATCACAGTCCAGGGAGATTGCACACGGAAGGCAGCCTGAAAATATGTTTCGGGACTGGAAGAATTCCTTAACATTAGGATTCCGGTCCAGGGACGCACAGTTACGCCAGTTGTCAATTTGCCGCAGGAAAGTGTGATAGTTCTGGTTTTGAGCGGATCATCCATTTGTTTTAATACAGGCGGTAAAGCTGCTGCACCAATTCCAGCTTTTGTACCTGCAGCGACTATAATATCATACGAATGATAGAAAGCATTTTGCTTTTGTTCTAGAAGATTTCGCATGGCATAACAGGAAGCAACGCTTGGTAAAAACCAGAAAGTATGAGACAGAATTCCTAACAAGCGAACATCAGAAAATGGGAATGGTGGTTTTTTCGCTCCCATTTTCAGGTTGTCAATCGTCGTAGCTTGAAAAGCACCGCGGATTAGATTCAGCCACTTTTGGATGTCCTCTTCATATTTGAATTTTGCATCTTCTCCGTTTCCGTCAGCCGTAAAGAAAACGTTCAGATCAAACTCATCAAATTCGCCTTGTCTGGCAATTTCTCGAATAGCATCCGGCAGTTGATAGGTCATCAGAACCATGCGGGGTAAACCGGCATAAGGATTATTATCTTTCTGCCATTCTTCTTTGGCTTTCTGTTCATCCGAATAGGTCCAGTTGAATATCTGATCTTCGATGAATTCACCGGAAGCAATTGCCCGGAAAGGAGTTCCCGAAAGATAAAGATAATGATCGGTCGTGATGGGCATCAATTCTTCATCGAAATCGATATCTTCAAAACCGGCTTCTTTATTGATAGATTCGTTTTCTTCAAAAACAAGTTTATCATCTTCATTCAAAAATAGCTCTTTGGCTCTTTCTCTCCAGGAGCCGAAATGATATTCATCCAGTATCACGCAATCCCAGTTGATTACATGCACCCATTCATTTTTTGCTTTGATGCCACCGGATTTTGTTTTTCCCAGATAATCCTGGAAAGAACCGAAACAGACGATAGGATTTGCCTGTTCTGCATCTTCATAGCTGAGACCTTTGGGCGAAATGAACTGCCAGCCTGCAAAATCTACATGTTGTTTCAAATCATCTTCCCAAGCGTGTTCCACGGCTGGTTTGAAGGTGAGAACCAGCACTTTTTCCCAGCTCATTTTCTTCGCCAATTGATAGGCAGCAAACGTTTTGCCAAAGCGCATTTTGGCATTCCATAAAAAATGTGGTGTTTTGTTTGGCTCTGCTTTGTGAGCGTCGATAAAATAATCTGCTGTCTTCTCCACTGCTTTCTTTTGTTCCGGTCGCATCATGAAATCTAAACTGCGATTTTCTTCGATTTCTCTGCGTTCCCGCATGGATTTGATCGCTTCTTTCACTTTATTCACAGTGCAGGCAAACCACTCACCTTCTGGATTTTGGACATTCATTTTCCGCAGACTGCGATGTACGTCATGATCAGTGAAAGTTGTGCCGTCGTTGCGCATGGCAGATTCTTCCAGCAAAATACGGTAGGGTGGTTTTCCAGGCCGTAAAGTCGGATATTGCCGCGCTACACGCGTTTGCACATCCACCGTGGTATAGCCGACTTTTAATAAACCGGCATACTGCGGATTGGTGTCTTCATAAGCATAAATTTTCGGATTTGTCTCGGGTCGGGGAGGGAAAAAACTTTCAGCTTTCATCAGAATTTCCCTTTAATTCCTTTTTCTGTTTTTCCGGGGGTAGAAAATTATGTCCGGTTACAACTGATTTTCCGGTTTTTTGTTCAAGTTCTTTTCCGGCATTTTTAGCAATTTTTCCGGCAAGAGCATTTTCATCCAGGCCGGTAGCATCGACGCTTTCGGCAATCTGCCTGGTTGATAGTTCCGCCAGGGCAGTGAAGATCAGCTCTGCTTCATTCATGTGATCGCGCAGATTCTGAGTTTTGAGATTTTTGATCTGCTTATGCTGTTGCACCGAGATGCCGCTCCATTCCTGATGAATAATGTTTGTCAGAATAGCATATTCATCCTGCTCTTTTATTTCATGATCTTTCCAGTAGTCTGTCAGTTTGTTGCGGGTTTCCTGTCCCATCATGCGCTGCTGAATCCATTTTTCGCTGCGGCCGTGCTGTTGCCAATATTCCCGGGCACGATCCACAGATAGAGCTGGGTCGCTCATGTCCTGGATGCGTTCATAACCAACTTTTGCCAGCCACTGTTTAAACGGTTCTGCTTTGGGCGAAGGTATTGATTGAATGATCCTTAACAGACCCTGAACATCCGCACAATCTGTTTGCCGCAGTTTCCCATCAGGTGATTTTAATCTCAACTGTCGACAAATTGTCGACAGTTCAAATCCATCATAGGTTTGCACTCGAATCTTCATCTTATACCAGTAATCACGAGGATTGACGCTATCGGTTAGTGCAGATACCACATCAACAACCGAGAAATACCAGATTTCATGATTCTCATCGAAGAATCTGCGAATTTTGTGTTTTTCAAAAACGACTAACGATCTTTCATTTTCCATATTCTCAACCTCGAGATGGTTTTAAATGATCAATTTACTTAAATCATTGCTTTTCAGTTGGTGACAATTTGTCACCGGCTCACTTCCTTCTTTTTTAAGACGTTCCTTGAGCTTATTCCAGTATTTTCGGGCTGTCTGATAGTTCGGTTGCTGAATGAGTACAGCAAGAATATCTACTACCGAGAAATACCAGATCTCGGATTTTTCATTATAAACACGGCGAATTTTGTGTTTTTCAAAAGTGACCAGAGCTTGCTCTTTATTCATTATCTACCTCCAGGATATTGAATTTATTAATTTTCAAATTCTCTACCCACTGGGAGGGTAATTGTAATCCAGGTGATTCGACTGAATGTATCTACATCTAAAATATTTTGATTTTTGGTAATTAGCAATTTCTTGCTGAACCTGGCGTGAACCTTCCTGACGAACCGACAAGAATTTCTTGTGAGTTGCTGGTTGCTCCAGTTCGCCTTCTTCATAGATGTTCTGTATATGCTGGCTGATATTTTGCTGTGTTGTGTTAAATAATTCCGCCATCAGCGGCTGCGTGAGCCACAATGTTTCGTTCTCCAGCCGCACATCCAGCTTGATCTGCCCATCTTCCGATACATAAATGAGAAAGGAATTTCGAGCTTTTAAATTTTTGTTCCCATCACTCATCACCTGCCTCCATCGGGCGAATCTTGGATTCAATGAAAGAGATTTCCTCTTCATTTAAACCATATTTTTTATAGAGTTTTTCATCAGTCCAAGGTTCCGAGAAATCTTGTAAAGGTACAAAAGAATAAGCTTTTTGCATTGTATTCTGGGTGATTTTTATTAAAGCAATCATGAAATGGAAAAATTTGGTTTGAGTATAACTAATGACATTTTCTGCTGTGTGTTTTTTCTCAAAAGGACCAATAATTAAATACGTTTCCGTACAACAAGAATTTGGACTTCCCATAAATGGATTCAACCAGTCTTTATTCATATTGCCTACACCCCAAGCTTTAGGCATGTACACTTTGTATTTATCAATCCAATCAACATTTTTTTGTACACTTTCTCTTGCAATATAACCAATTCCTTCCTTTTTCCACCCATTATAATAAAATACAACACTGTCTTTAAACGGTTCTTTCTTGTATTTTGGTTTTACTCTTTTATAACTGTTTTCAACACGGACATCAAATCCAAAGGGGTCGTTGGCGTTAACAATATTTGCGAAACTTTCTTCCTGCATATTTTGAACTTTATGTAATATGGAGATTGCTTCATTATATCTAACAAAGGTATCTAAGCCTTTTTCCAGTAATGGTCTTTCAGATTCGGAGATAATCTCATTTCCTTGATGTGTGTATATTTTACATTTTCCTTTTTCATCTCTTGTCCATAGAAAATAACATACTCCGCCTTTTATTTCTACGCCTGGAAAACAATCTCCAGCATACAAATAATCGTGTATTATTCTAATGCGATTATCATTTAGCATCTCATTTCTGAATTCGTCCAATCCTCTGCCTCCAGTGAACCATCGTGAAGGAACTATCATTGTTAAATATTTTGGATTTAGTTTTTTTGCCTGCTGGACAAATTTTTGGTAAATGGGCATTGCACTAGAACCTGTTCCTCCACCGTCACTCAATTGATAGGGTGGAT
>JAUSOT010000212.1 GCA_030656075.1 Candidatus Cloacimonadales bacterium | reverse complement strand
TTCAATGCTACAGGACCGGATAACGGATCTGCTGAAAAATCACAAACCAAGGGAAGAGTTGCGATCATATCATCCGGTGTGCGTGGATTTAATTCAAATTCATCATAGGAGTAATTAACCATTCCGCGCAGTATTGCCCATGTATCACCAACATTGATAACGATTGGTGGTTCGACTTGATCCAGATAGAAGAATCCGTCATCCATTTGTCCCTGTGTAGCTGATACGTCTGTTACATACCATTCACCATAGGTATTTTGCGCAGAAGTGACGACAACATCATGAACTTCCACCAGAACACCTTCCCATTCTTCTTCTCCAGCTAATTGGGCTGTTGTGATAACTGCCGGATCGGGAAGATCGTTTCCAGAACTAAGCAAAGTAATGGATGAAGCATTCATCAGCTCAGTTAAACCGAAATATTCTGAAACTAAAGCAGTTATTTCGAGCTCGTCACCGGTTACAAAATTCGTATCACCGCAGGCATAAACATAAACTCCCGACCAGGCACCGCCATCCGGCATGATGAGATAAAGATTATCTTTATAACCTTTAAAATTATAACCGGAAACTAACCCGGTAACAGTTACTGTTTGCCCAACAAGGAGTGATGGATAATAGCCACTTGGTCCGGGAACGGTAGTGTACTGAACATCATAAATAGTTGTAGAAAATGCAGTTGCAACTAAAAATAATAAAATGAACATCAAATATTTTTTCATAAGAACCTCCTTGAGTAGAAACTGATTTTTGGCGATTAATGTCAATGCAAAAATTTGAAAAAGACTACCAATTTTAAAAATCAATAATGTTGCTTCAATCGTCCCGATTGAAGCGGATGTTTTGTCGGATCGTCCCGATCTGAAAGAAAATGCCTTTCCGAAGCTACTTGCAAAGTGCATCTCCTGCTAAGATTCGGAAAGAAATGATCCGTTTTCATCCTTCCGAATCTTCTTCATCAGAAAATCAGGCAGATAAGCTTCGGAAGGGCACTCAGTTTCTATCTCCTCGGGACGAGAAGTCCAACAAGAATAAAATGCTAAATACAATTCTCGCAATCATGAAATTGGCAATTATCATAATATAATTTTATAATTCCCTGTTGAAAAACTGCTTTTTTGGGCAACTTTCTTTGAGAATCGGTCAGATATTTTTCCATGAAATTTGTGATGTAGTTTCCCGTTAATCCAGGATATGAGGAATAAATATTGAAAACAGTTTCTTCTAATTCCGCATAACCTTTTTCGCGAGAATAGATTACAGCGAGTGGTAAAATGATATTGATCAGGATCGTATCGAGGCGGATTTTACCGAGGTTGTATCTTTCCGGCAGGAAAACAGGTGCCTGGCTGAAAAACACATACAGATTTTTACGAAAATTCGTTAGAGTGAATTTATCTGATGAATACGAAAACAACTTCATGATCCGATTGAATAAGGAAGTTTCCAGAGAGTCATAAATAATCTGTGAGATCTGGATAATTCTGATGGCCGGATGATTTGCCGGACGGATGCGGAACAGCTTCCAACCAGGATCGAATCCATCCTGAATGAATTCTTGTTTTCCAAAATTTTCCTGCCATTTGGTTTTCAGTTCAGTTGGAAAAGAGCTGGAAAGATGGGTTGAGAGTCCGCTTGAAACAAGATAGATCGAGATCAGATCATCATAAGTCATTCCTTTCAAATGAAATTCCTTCAGCAATTTGAATGGCAGTTTCAAGGCTATTTGCAGCATCTGAAATTTATTTTTGCTGTAACCGAGAGATTCAAACAAGCCTTGATAAATCAGTTGATCGAAATCGGCAAAGAAATGCTCGGCGGAAAAGCGTTTGATCTTCTTTTCAAATCGTTCCATTCCAAGTACTGAAATTTTATCTATCAATTTTTCATCTGTTATATTTTTGAAGAGATTACATTCTTTGTTTTTCGCTTTAAAATCTTTTCCTGAATACTTTTTTATCAGCTTTTTAATATCCGCATCGAGCTGTTCTGAAACCTGCAGGATCTCGATTTTTTCTCCATTTTCCGTGAAATTGTAGGGATATTGACCATCGTGCTCGAACACAACCTGAAGCAGAACAGAATTGAATCCCGGGTTTTCGTGATGCTCGTGCAGATGCCAGTTATACGATCTCAGTTCGATCTCAACGTCTCCCCTCTGCACTTCTCCATCGATTTCCAGGATCGCATCCTTGAAATCTGCTCCGGCATCAGTATTCCAACGTCCGGGATAAAGAATTTTAATTGTTTTGCGGGAAATCGTTTGCAGGTTGTCCTTCAAATGCTGAGCATCCCAGATGTGATAGAGAAATTTCTCTGAAAATTCCATAACACCTCCGTTTGTTTTGGAAGTTTGTCGTCTTAATAACCGTCATTCTGAGGTTTTCTTCCAAGAAAATTCTCCCGAAGAATCTCAGATTTATAAAAACATTACAAATTACAGCAGTTTTTTCACTTCTTCCGCAATCGCCATACTCGCTGTAATTCCCGGTGATTCTATTCCTATGCAATTTATGAAGTTAGGAAAGCCTTTCTCAGATTCTTCTTCAATATAAAAATCGCGGAAATCTCCGCCTTCCGGCTGCAGTTTTGACCGTATGCCGCAGTCATCGAGATGCAGTGCCTCTTCCTCAACTTCGATGTATTTATTGATCGCTTTCAGAAAATCATTTTTGTAGGAATCATCCATGTTGTAATTCAATTCATCCACATAATAGGCATTCGGTCCGAAACGAACTTCTCCCCTCAGATTGATCGTGAGGTGAATTCCCAGGAAAATCCCTTTTGGATCAGGAAGTGGATAGATCAGATGGTTTATATTTTTGATTTGATTTGATTTGTAATATTCACCTTTACACCAATGAAGCAGGAGTTTTTCACGTTTAACGTTGATCCCGACCATATTGGCGATCTCGTCGGAATGCAAACCTGCGCAATTGATTATGCGGTTTGCTTCAAAAACTTCTCCATTGGCAAAATTGATGATGTAGCCGTCGATGAGGGAATCTACGCTGATCACTTCCATATCATAAACGATGAAAGCTCCATTCTTTTCTGCGTCGCTTTCCATTTTTTCCATCAAAGTATGCGTGTCGATAATTCCGGTGGATGGTACAAAGAGAGCTTTGACGGCTTTGATCTGCGGTTCAAGTTCCCGGCATTTCAGTTGATCATAAATTTCCAGTCCGACAACGCTGTTCTTTTCACCGTTTTCCTTCAATTTCAACAGGGCTGGAATTTCAGCTTCCGAAGTAGCAACCACCAGTTTTCCGCATTTGAAATAGGGAATTTTCTTCAACTGAGCATAATCGTAGATCATTTCCAAACCGTTCACACACAGTTTTGCTTTTTTGCTGTTCTGCGGATAATAGATACCGGAGTGCAGAACTTCACTGTTCCTGCTGCTGGCGTGCCGGCCAAAAGTTTCTTCTTTTTCCACCAGAACCACATCTTCGTAATCTTCGGACAAAGTGCGGGCCACAGCTAATCCTACAATTCCACCGCCGATAATGAGAATATCAACTTTTTCCATCTTTTCCTCACTGATA
>JAUSOT010000210.1 GCA_030656075.1 Candidatus Cloacimonadales bacterium | reverse complement strand
CGGGATTTCTGAGGATAACAATACAGAGAAAAAACTCAATAAAATAGTTGCTTTCCCTAATCCGTTTTACCCGGAAAAGGGTGAATTTTTACGAATCGAGAATACTGAGAGCAACACCATGCCGGCTGGTGACACAAAATGTTTAATCTACGATTTAAATGGCGAATTGATCGTGAAATTGAAAAAAAATATCTACCAACAATTCAGTTGGGACGGCACAAATGCACATGGTAAAAAATGCAGTTCCGGAATGTATTTCTACCTCGTTTCAGCACCGAATGGTCAAACAAATAAGGGCAAGATTGCTTTGATCCGGTAAAGAATGAGAAAACTGCTGTTTATCAGTTCCTACGATTCTTCCTTCGTGAAATCTGATATCGAGATTTTGGAAAAGCATTTTCAAGTGGAAATCCCGAAATTCAAAAAAACTAAACGAAATAGCTTCGATTTCCTGAAAATGAGTTTCAGGATTTTCTGGGGTGTGATGCACAGCGATCTTGTTTTTTGCTGGTTTGCAGATTTTGCCGCTTTCCTGGCTGTGAAAGCGGCCAGGTTTTTTCATAAAAAAGCATTTGTTGTTGTTGGTGGATACGAGGTTTCCAACCTGCCGGGTTACGGCGGCATAACCGATAAAAGACGGAGAGATAGACTCAAATATACTCTCCAAAATTCAGCGCGTGTGATATCGGTTTCCGATTTCAGCAAAGCAGAAATAGATGCTCTTAATTTGGGAATTATTCCAGAAAAAATCAGCATCGGTGTGAAGCTGCAAAAATCGGATTTCCAAAAAACAAATTTGATCATTACCTCCGGTAGAGCTACGAAAGAGCTTTTTCGGTTGAAAGGACTGGATATTTTTGCCAAAGCAACTACAGATATTACTGATCATCAATTCAAAATTATCGGTCATTACGATGAAGAGATCAAACAGCAGCTTCTGACAATAAATCCGCAGATAGAATTTACCGGACAATTGCCTCACGACCGGTTTCTGGAAATGTTGAAAATTGCCAAAATTTATTGTCAATTCTCGCAACGTGAATCATTCGGATTAGCAGTTTTAGAGGCTATGAATTTTGGCTGCACACCAGTCGTTTCCAAAGCTGGAGCAATGCCGGAGATCGTTGGAGAAACAGGATTCATCTGCGAATATGGAGACGTGGAAAATACAAAAATTGCTATTAAGAAAGCAATAAAATTGAATCGATTACCTGAAATGAAAAGACGGGTTGTAGACTATTTTTCCCTGCAGCAGAGAGAAGAAAAACTGCTTAAGCTGATCGGATTGGAATAATGAGATTGAAGATCGGACTTGCTACGATGCAGCCAGCCTGGAAGCTGATCCTTCAGCAAGAAGGAATGGACTTTGAATTTGTCGATCTCAATGATCCTGTTATGATCGATGATTACTCGCTGTTGCTGATTAATAAACCGCTCGATCTGGTGAAGAGAGGCAATCTAAATGCTTTTTTAATGAGCGGCGGAGCTGCGATAATCTGCGCTCCTGTTTTTGCCGAAATGTATCATCATAAATTGCATTCAACCCATAGAAAATTCTGCCTTCCAAGCTCTGATTCAATTTTTGCAGATCTGGGATTGATCGACTTTTATACCAGATTTAACTGGATTGATTCCAAAAAAGTGAAGGATTTGGATGCCAATCTGAAAATCCAATATCAAAAAATGGGGAATGGCTTTGTATTGATTTTGCCATTTAACGTTAATTCTCTGATATCAAATACGCAAAGCCGTCGCAAAAAATTCCCCTTTGATCGAAAAGAACTTCCTTCGGAAATTGTGGCGAAAGTTTCAAAAGGCAAGATCAGGGAAATCGTTTTTCGATGTTTGCAATTCCTGCATGATCAAAGGAAAATCCCTTTGGTACAAAAATGGCGATTTCCCAACGATTGGCGCAACTTTTTCATGTTCAGAGTGGATACGGATTTCTGCACAGCAGAACAGGCAACAGCTTTGTATGAACTCTGCAAAAAACACAAAATTCGCGGCACCTGGTTTGTGGACACAGTTTCTCAGGAAACTCTTCAGCAAGTCTATGCCAAAATGCCTGATCAGGAAATTGCCCTGCATTGCCGACGACATCTGGTATTTCCTGATTACAAAACTAATAAAGAAAATATTGAAAATGGTCTGAGTGATCTCAAGGAAGCTGGAATTACCGTATCCGGTTTTGCTGCTCCGTTTGGTGATTGGAACGAGAATCTGGCTCGAGTTTTATCCGAAAAAGGTTTTAAATATTCTACGGAATTCACGCTTGATTATGATGATCTGCCATTTTTTCCGATTGTGAATAATAAAGCCGCTTCCGTCCTGCAAATTCCCATTCATCCCATGAGCACAGGCAGAATGCATCGTTCTCATTTTTCAAAAGAAGAAAAGTGGAATTACTACAAAGTGTACATGGATAATTGCCTGCTCACCGGCAATCCGATCTTTCTTTATCATCATCCGTCTCATGGAAATTTAGATATATTCGATAAGATTTTTAGATACGTTAATCTGAAGCAGATCAATTCCTTAACGTATCAGGAATATGCAGACTGGTGGCAGAAAAAAATAGATTTAAAGATCGAATTGAATTATGATAAAAATGAAATATCTTCTGAATTTGAAAAAGTGCCTGATAATATTCAACTGAGAATATCAAAGAACGAAGAATTTGCTTTTGCAAATCTAAAAACCACGATCAATTTGGAGAAGTTGAATTG
>JAUSOT010000202.1 GCA_030656075.1 Candidatus Cloacimonadales bacterium | reverse complement strand
ATAACCTCGTTCTTTTTATTGTTTAAGTTATGGGCATAACTTATTGAACAACATTAAGTTACGAGGTTTTTCCGTCAAATACTTTCTTGAACTATCTGCTTGTTTCTCAGTTACTTAAATCAAGTCGGAAAGATTAGTTATGATACAGAATTGCTGCGATTGTGCTCATACGAGCCAGAGGATCGGTGGTTTTTGGGATCAGTTCGGTGATTTGAAGAACTACTCGTTTATAGCGTGCTTCTTTTCTTTTTTTATTCATAAAATCCTTCGTGACTCGGACACTCTTGTCCGATATCAAACACGTTCGTGACGAATGTGCTAAATGTTTCATCTTGCGGTATATTATGTTCCCTCGCCTGAGACGCAGGAGCAGGAGTGGGAATAGCCAGGGTGAGGCAGTTACTTCTTGCTTTTCTAATGTTCCCTCTTTTCGAGCAAAGCGGTGAAGAGAGGGAAGTAGCAAGGGTGAGTTATTTTTGATTTCACCTCTTCCTATAAACCGGCGCCAACGTAAGCGTCATTGTATCCGGTGTCAATTCCCGCAATAATTCCGCTTTTAAAAGTTTCCTTGTTTCGGGAATTTCACAACGTAATCTCACTACAGAGTTCTGGTCTATTTTGCTCAGTTCAGCTTCCAGCAGGTTTCGCAGAACTCTCTCGTCTTCGGTCAGCTTCGTTATTTCAAGTCTCACCATCGGACGAGTGGGGAGGATGTGGAAGTTAGTTTCTTTCAATTCCCAATCGTTTTCAGATTCGTCGAAAAGTAGTTCGTAAAATCCTTTTTCTTCTGCTATTTCTACACTGGAAGTACGTTCTGTAGAACCCGGATAGATCACAGGGATGCGATTCCCGGATTTCTCAGAATAAAAGATCTGAGCTCGATGAATATGACCGGAAAGAACCGCATGAAAGTCTGAGGGCAGCATTTCCAATGGAAGCACATCAATCCCATAACGAAAAGTAAAACCTTCAATCTGCGATTCCTGGATAGCCTGGTGCATCAGCAGAAGTTTTATATCCGCATCAGGATTACCTTCCACAGCCTGCTCAAATAGGTGTTTATATTGCAGACGAATTCCATTCCTGATATTAGGAAAGCCGGTAATGGCGATGACAGCATTTTGCTTTTCAAAAAACATTGTTTTAGGTTCATCGAAAATGTGAATATTCTTGTGTTTCATCAAGATGGAAGTGGGAAGAACGGAACGTTCATGATTGCCGGGAACAATGACGAACGGAATATCATTTTCGGCAAAATCATAGAGCATGTCATAGGCTTTATCCACGATGGGAGCAGGAACTTTGCTGCGAAAAAAGAAATCACCGCCATGCAGCACCAGATCAGCTTTTGATGCTACAGCAAAATCCAGAATTTTTTGATAATTATCAAAAAAATCATTACCGCGTCTTCTACGTTCAACTTTAGGATTGATCGTGTAATCAACTCCGAGATGCGTATCGGCAAAAAAGACGATTTTCAGCATAATTTAGAAGATCATATTTTTGGTGTAAAGGTTGTGATAATAATCTTTTTTTGCCATCAATTCAGCATGAGTTCCCTGTTCCACGATCCTGCCTTTGTTTATCACGTATAGGAGATCGGCTTTGCGCACTGTGGAAAGACGATGAGCTATAATGACAGTCGTTCTGTTCTGGGAAAGTTCTTCCATTGCTTTCTGGATGTATGCTTCGGATTCAGTGTCCAGAGAAGAAGTTGCTTCATCAAAAATAAGAATTGGTGGATTTTTCAGAAATGCTCTGGCAATAGAAATTCGCTGTTTCTGTCCGCCTGATAATTTCACTCCGCGTTCACCTGTGAGAGTTTCGAATCCTTCTGGAAGAGATTGGATAAAATCCAAAATATTAGCTTTTCGAGCAGCTTCGATCACTTCTTCTTCACTGGCTTTAGGATTGCCGTAAATGATGTTTTCACGGATGGATGTATCGAATAGAAAAACATTCTGCTGAACGATCCCGATATTTTCCCGCAATGATCTCTGAGTTAGATCCATGATGTCATTTCCATCAATGGAAATAGAACCTTTCTGAGCTTCATAAAAGCGCGGGATCAGTGAGGCAATGGTAGATTTACCCGCTCCCGATTCACCCACCAGTGCAACAGTTTTTCCCGCCGGAACGGTCAGATTGATATTTTGCAAAATCCAGTCTTCCGAAGAGTTATATTTGAAGGATAGATTGGTAATTTCGATCCTGCCTTTGACATCTATCAGAGAAAAAGCATCTTTCTTGTCCTTGATATCCGGTTCGATATCCATTATTTCAATGAATCGTTCAAAGGAAGCTGTACCTTGCTGGAATTG